>CAMVNL010000044.1 GCA_947168785.1 uncultured Clostridia bacterium
TTGCGACGTTTATCCGGCGCATAAATAATTCACGATTAAATTGGTGGAGCAGTAAGTTTTATAAATAAAATAAAGGCGGTGACCGTATGATTGAATACAGATACGCATTCCCCGGCGTCGGGGCGGCAAGCTATACCGGCAAGGCGGATGCGGCGGTGGCGTTCACGCTGCGCCATCAGCTGCTGGACCGGGACCTGTGGCGGCAGTTCGTTGACGTGTTCCGGGCGGACAGCGACGACCTTGACAACGGCTGGCGCTGTGAGTTCTGGGGCAAGACCATGCGGGGCGGCTGCCTGACCTATCGGTACACCGGCGACGAGACCCTCTACGCCGTGCTGCGGGAGGCGGTGGAAGACCTGCTCTCAGCGCAGCGGCCGAACGGGGCCTTCTCCACCTATCCGCAGGAAAACTGCTGGCGGGGCTGGGATATCTGGGGCCGGAAATACGTCCTCACAGGGCTGCTGCATTTTTACCGCATCTGTAAAGACGACGCCCTGAAGGACCGCGTTCTTGCCGCCATGACCGCCCACGCGGCATGCCTCTTCAACGCGCTGGGCGAGGGGAAGGTCAACATCACCGAAACCAGCGATTTCTGGGGCGGCGTCAACTCCTGCAGCGTGCTGGAGCCGGTGGCGGAGCTGTATAAGTTGACCGGCGATCAACGGTGCCTTGATTTCGCGGCGTATATTCTCTCCACCGGCGGCTGCCGGGACGGCAACCTGATCGAACTGGCCGCCGCGGATCAGATCCCTCCGTATGAATATCCGGAGGTCAAGGCCTACGAGACCATCTCCTTTTTCGAGGGGCTGCTGGCCATGTACGAGGTCACCGGCGACCGGTTTTTCCTCGATACCGTAGAGAAGTTCGCGGCGGCGGTGGCGGCCACGGATATCACCGCCATCGGCTGCGCCGGCTGTACCCACGAGCTGTTTGACCACTCTGCCGTAAAGCAGACGCTCTTTTCCGAGGGTATCATGCAGGAGACCTGCGTCACCGTCACCTGGATGCGCTTCTGCGCCCGGCTGTTCCTGCTGACGGGCAAAGAGGACTATATGGCGCAGGTGGAGCGCTCCGCCCGGAACGCCCTCTACGGGGCCATGAACGACCACATGCTGATGCAGTGGAACACAAACCGGGACACGCTGATGAGCGCCCTGCCCTTTGACAGCTATTCGCCGCTGGTGAACCAAAGGCGGGGCCGGGGCGTGGGCGGCCTGAAGTTTTTCCGGCAGCGGGGCTTCTACGGCTGCTGCGCCTGCATCGCCTCCGCCGGTACCGCGCTGCTGCCGCTGCTTGCCGTCACACAGGGCAAAGACGGCGTCGCCGTCAACACCTTCCTGCCCGGCAGCGTCCGGCTGGCCACACCCGGCGGAAAACGGCTGACGGTAACCTGTCAGACGACCTATCCGGCGGCCATGGACGCGCATCTGACTGTTTCACCGGAATCGCCGGAGCGTTTTACGGTCAGACTGCGGGTGCCGGAGTTTGTGAAAGATCCCGTGATCCGTATCAACGGCGAACCTGTGAACGCGGAGATCGCGGATAATTCTGTTTTCCTCACCCGCGAATGGCGCGGCGACGCGGTGACCCTGACCGGGGAGATCGCCCTTGAAACAGTCAGCCTGAACGGCAAAAGGGCGTACCGTTACGGCGTGCTGACGCTGGCGCGGGACGAACAGAAGGAACCGGACGCGGTCCTGTCGGAACCGCTGGTCCTTTCCGGCAAGCCGGCCGAACGGGCGGCGCCGGAAGCGGGGGAGACCGTCCGCTTTCTGCTGGAAAAACGGGGCGGCGGAAGCGCCGTGCTGACGGACTACGCCTCCTGCGGCAAGCGCTGGGACAAACCCCGCGCCGCCGTCAGCGTGTGGCACGAGATGGAGGAGTAGGGATTTTTCGGGCTGAAGCGCGACAAATCCAGTCGTTCGTTCTTTGTCGTTAGTTTTTAGAAGCCCTCCGGATCCTATGAGAATCACAGGGATAATCTCTTTTCTGACGACTGCCCGCGTCAGCGGGCCGCTGACGACTAACGACTGTTTGCCGCTCTGTCGTCATGCTCCCATATCCATTCATGAAGACAAAAAACAGGGGTCCCCGGACATATCGGGGATCCCTGTTTGATATGGGCGGCGCAGAGGCCGCCGGCTGAAAGGCAGTCAGGTGACGCTGTAATTTCGGGCGAATTCCTCGTCCCACCGTTTTTCAATGTTGCCGCGCCAGGCAAGGGCCTCGTCCGTCAGCTCCCGGCACAGCTCCGGCAGGTCGTCGGCCAGATTCACCGTCTCCCCCGGGTCCGCCTCCAGATCCGCCAGGAACACCGGCGCCCGGGCGGGCTCCCCTTCCTCCAGACGGCCGTTGAGGACCAGCTTGTACCGGCGGCGGCGCACGGCGGTCTGCTCCTCCATCTCCCAGAACAGGCTGTCGTGGGGGGCTGCTTCGCCCTTCAGCAGCACGTCCAGCAGGCTTTGGCCGTCCAGCTCATATTCCGCCGGGTCGCCGCCGCAGGCCTCCAGCACCGTGGGGAAGATATCCACCGCAATGCAGGGGTCGTTCACGGTGCGCGGGGCGATGTGCTTGCCCCAGGACAGGAGCGCCGGCACCCGGATGCCCCCTTCAAACAGGCTGAACTTGTGACCGGCAAAGCCGCCGGCGGTGCCGCCGTAGTAGGGGTCCTCAGTACCGTCCAGCCAGTTGCGGCTCTCCCGGGAGGGTCCGTTGTCGCTCTGAAAATAGAAGATGGTGTCGTCGGTCAGGCCCAGCTCTTCCAGCGCGTCGGCGATCTCGCCCACGCCGTCGTCCACCGCGCTGAGCATGGCCGCCATGATCCGGCGATCCCACGGCAGGTCCGGGAACCGGTCCAGATATTTCTGCGGCGCGTGCATGGGGTAGTGGGGCGCGTTGTAGGCCACGAAGAGGAAGAAGGGCTCCTCCTTGTGGCGGCGGATGAAGTCCACGCTCTTGCGGGTGATGCGCTCGGTGAGGTATTCGCCGTTGGCCCATACCTCGTCGTCGTTCTCCCACAGATCATGGGTGGGGTTGAAGCCCCCGTCGGACATGCCGTAGTAGAAGATGTGGGAATAGTAGTCCAGGCACCCGGCCAGAAAGCCGCTGAACTCGTCAAAGCCGTTGGCGTTGGGGCGGCATTCCGGCTTCAGACCCAAATGCCACTTGCCGCACAGGCCCGTCGCGTAGCCCTCCTTTTTCAGCGCCGCCGCAAGGGTGGGCACCTTCGGCGTCAGACCTCTGGCCTTGCGGTGACCGGCCAATATCGCCCGCACCCCGGCGTTGCCGGGATAGCGCCCCGTCAGCAGCCCCGCCCGGGAAGGGGAGCACACGGGGGAGGCGGCGTACATGGACGAAAACAACACGCCCTTGCCCGCCAGCGCGTCCAGCCGGGGCGTTTTCAGGTCGGCGGACCCCATACACCCCAAATCTCCGTAGCCCTGATCGTCTGTCAGGACCATCACCACGTTCGGTCTTTTCATCACGGTTTCCTCCCGTTTCCGGCAGGGCCGGGCGGCCCGGTCCGGTATTTTGTCGTCATGGATCGTTGCTTATCGAAATACGTCAATTGACAATTTGTCGAGCAGCGCTCCGGCAAAGCCCAATTCCCGTATCCAAAAAATACGTGAGGAATCTTTTTTACAAAAGGCTCCTTCAGAAATGGAAAATATACCCCGCCGCTATCCCTGCCGCGGCGGACAGGGCGATCACGGCGATGGGGTGCAGCTTTTTGAAGGCGAGTACCATGGCCCCCGCGAAGATGAACAGCGAGACGTAAAAGGCGGCGGAGAGAAAGACCTCCCCGTGGAAGCCGCCGGGCCAAAAGACCGCCTGTCCCAGCGTCAGCAGCGCCGCGGCGATCAGCCCCACCACGGCGGGCTTCAGCCCGTCCATAACGCCCGCAACCAGGCGGCTTTGGCGGAATTTCCGATAGACCCGGGCCACCAGCAGAATGATGACAAAAGAGGGCAGCGCCACCCCCAGCGTGGCGCAGGCCGCGCCGGGCACGCCGCCGGTCCGCATGCCGATCAGCGTGGCGATGTTCACCGCGAAGGGCCCCGGCGTGCTCTCGCTGACGGCGATAAAGTCGATCAGCTCGTCGGCGGAAAGCCACCCGCGGGCGGCGATCTCCGAACGGATCATCGGCAGCATGGCGTAGCCGCCGCCGAAGGTGAAGGCTCCGATTTTCAGAAAGGTGAGAAACAGCTCCAAAAAAATCATCCCGCGTCCCTCCTTCCGGCGGCAACGGCCTTCACAAGGCCGAAGGCGGCGCACAGCAGAATGATATACACGGCGTTGACGGGCAGAAAGGCGGCCGCGGCGAAGGCGGCCAGCATCACGGCGTAGTAAAACAGCCCCTTTGGGCACTTGCGGAACATGGACCACAGGGCCTTGGCGATCAGCGCCAGCACGCCGGCCCGCACGCCGTTGAAGGCGTATTGCACCCACCGGACGGAGCGGAACTGTTCCAGCACGAAGGAGACGGCGATAATGACGGCGAAGGAGGGGGCGATGACCCCGAAGGTGGCCGCCAGCGCGCCGAAAAAGCCCCCCACGCGGCTGCCCACGAAGGTGGCGGCGTTGATGGCGATGGGGCCGGGGGTGGATTCCGCCACGGCCACGATCTCCAGCAGGTCCTCGCCGGTGATCCATTTGTGCTTTTCCACCGTCTCCCGCTCGATCAGCGGGATCATGGCGTAACCGCCGCCGAAGGTGAACAGGCCGATCTTCAGAAAGGTCAGCAGCAAGGAGAGGATCTCCCGGGGCGGTTTTTTGTCTGTCGGTCGCTTCATCTTGTCTCCCGTTCCGTCGGTACGTTCCGCCGTCGCCGGTCTTTTATTGCAAAAACGTATTTTTGCCGTTCCGAATAATATCACCGTCCGCATTATACCGCATCTGCCGCCTTCGGTCAAGTGGGGCGGCGCGATCCGGGAAAGGGCGCGCCTCCGGGCGGAACGGCCGGAAAAATACGGAAACCGTTCTGTTTTTATCCGTTTCGCGCCGTCCCGTGTTGGACATTTGTTGGACAATTGATGATATGCTGAATAAAAAGAGGCGGCCGCGCGCGGTCTGCCGGAGATAAGAGGGACGTCTGTATGAAGAAAAAAATCATTTCCGTCATGTTAACGCTTTCCCTGCTGGCGGGCAGCCTGCTCTGCTTTTCCGTCGGCGCGGGCGCGGTGTATTACAGCGAGGGGCAGAAGATCGCCCGGGTGATCACCGACGAGGGCCTTGTGCTGTTGAAAAACGAAAACGAAGCCCTGCCCATCGCTCCCGGCGCGTCCGTCGCGCTGTTCGGCGACGCCCAGCGAATGGGCCCCAAGGACGAGGATTTCTGGAACAAGCGGGGTTACATCGCTTACGGCTACGGCTCCGAATCCCAGGCCGGCGACTTCGGCGACAAAGCGATCGACCCGCTGGAGGCGCTGCTGCAGGCTGAAAAGAACGGGGAGGTCACCCTTTATCATCCCACCAGCGACAAGTACGTGGACGCCCTGATGCGGGGCGAGACCTATATCCCCACCGACGCGGACGTGAAGGCGGCCGCGAAGAAGGCGTCCACCGCCGTGTGCTTTTTCAGCCGCTGGGGCGGCGAGGCGTTTGACGTCAGCCGCGCCGACTGGTACCTGCGGGACTATGAAAAGGCCCTGCTGACCCAGCTGACGGCTTCCTTTGAAAAGGTCGTTGTGGTGCTCAACACCCCCTGCGTCGTCGACACCTCCTGGGCCAAGGACGAGATCGACGGCATCCACGTGGACGCGGTGCTGTACGTGGGCTATACCGGTATGCAGGGCGGTCTCGGCATCGCGGACGTGCTGCTGGGCCGTGTCAACCCCTCCGGCAAGACCCACGACACCTGGGCGAAGGACCTGACGGATTATCCCACCACCGCAGGCTGGGACCGGCAGCATCAGGCCTATACCGAGGATATCTTCGTGGGCTACCGCTGGTTTGAGACCTTCGACCCCGCCTATGAGACCGTCAACTACGAATTCGGCTACGGCCTTTCCTATACCACCTTCAATATTGAAACGAAAAACTTTTCCTATGACGGCAAGAGCGTGACGATGGAAGCCGTCGTCACCAACACGGGCAGCGTCCCCGGCAAAGAGGTCGTGCAGTTGTACGTCGCCGCGCCCCAGGGCGTGCTGGGCAAGGCGGCCAAGTCCCTCTGCGATTACGCCAAGACGAAAACCCTGGCCCCCGGCGAATCCCAGACCCTGACTCTCTCCGCCGCCATGGCGGATCTGGCCTCCTTCGACGATCTGGGCAAGACCGGCCACAAGTCCGCTTTCGTGCTGGAAGAGGGCGACTACCGCTTCCTGGCGGGCGACTCCGTCCGCAACGTGCGCGAGGCGGGCGTCGCGACCGTCGACGCGCTGACCGTCGTGGAGCAGCTCTCCTCCCTCTGCCCCACCAACCTTGAAAAACGCATTCTGGCGGACGGCACCTATGAGACGTTGCCGGTGCGGGAATCGGCGCAGAACTACGTCCACACAGAGCCTTATAAGCAGAACGTGGAAAAGAGCCCGGTCCTCGTCGGCCGCCGCCTGTCGGAGGTCGTCTTCGGCACGATTACCATGGACGAATATCTCTCCCAGTGGAGCGATAAAGAGCTGGCCACCTTCTTTGTCTCCTACGACCAGAACCAGGTGGGCTGCAGCGACGCGCTCTGCGCCAAATACGGCCTTAACCGCTTCTCTCAGGGCGACGGCGGCATGGGCCTGTGCTTTATGGGCACCGCCTATCCCTGCAGCGCCATCCTGGCCTCCACCTGGAACGACGACCTGATCGAGGCCTTCGGCCTGCTGCTGGGGGCGGAGCTTTACAAGAACAACGTGGGCATGTGGCTCGGCCCGCCCGTCAACATGCGCCGCAACCCGCTGGCCGGCCGGAACCTGGAATACTACTCCGAGGACCCCTACGTGACGGGCCGCATGGCCACCATCATCATCAAGGGCGTACAGCGCAACGGCGTGGCGGTGTGCATCAAGCACCTGATCTGCAACGAAAAAGAAGGGGGCAAGATCTGGAGCGACTCTCAGGTCTCCGAGCGCGCCCTGCGCGAGATCTACCTCAAGCCCTTTGAAATGGGCATCAAAGAGGGCCACGCCGAGGGCATCATGACCTCTTACAACGTGATGAACGGCCTGCCCACCTCCGAAAACGCCGACCTGCTCCGGGGCATCGTCCGGGGCGAGTGGGGCTATGAGGGCTTCATCACCACCGACTGGGGCAACGCAAAGGATCAGGTGCGTGAGATCAACGCCTCCAACAACGTCCATACCCCCTACGACCACTGCGACATCAACCGCATCTATGACGCTATCGACAGCGGCGAGATCACCCGCGCCACGCTGGAAGAGGGCGCGAAGCAGATCCTCTGGACGCTGGTGCGCACCCCCCGGTATTACCGGGCCAACACCTGCGCCCTGCCCTGCCAATATGACGAATACGGCCGCTGCACCGTCTGCCACAGCCCCGACCCCGCCGTCCGGCAGACCCTTGCCAAGCGCCTGGCGGAGCTGGTTCCCGAAGCGGACCTCGACAGCGTGTTCACCCGCTTCGATTATCCCGGCGTCAAAGACTTCTTCGCCCGCAATACCGAAAGCTTCTGCGCGGAGATCATGGCGTTCTTCAAGGCGATCTTCAACTTCTTCACCCAGATATTCGGCCGGATCGTCTGACCGCTGCGCTCTGCGGGCCGCACCCGATAAGGAGACCATGTTATGCTGAAAAAAATCATTGCCTTCGTCGTCAGCACCTGCCTGACGCTGGCCTTTACCCTGAACCGGGCGATCACCGGGGAAAACAACCCCTACCATGAAATGACGATCAGCGAGAATCGCTTCGCCGCCGAAAACTCCTTCATTTCCCAGAAGCGGGAGCGCAAAAAGCTGCCCACCTTCGAGCAGGAGCGGGAGAACCTCCCGAAGCCCGTGTGGGACGGCCACCAGGACGCCATCGACTGCTACTACAAGGCGTGGGAGATCGCCTTCGGCAACCTGCGCAGACCGGCGCTGACCTCCGGCTTCGTCTCCAACTATATTGATACCGCCTTCAACGGCGAGATCTTCATGTGGGATTCCGTCTTTATCCTCATGTTCGGCCGTTACGGCTCCCGGTCCTTCAATTTTCAGGGGACTCTGGATAACTTCTATTCCCATCAGTACAAGGACGGCTATATCTGCCGGGAGATGGAGCAGGCCACCTGCAAGGAGGCCTTTACCCGGTTCGATCCCTCCGCCACCGGCCCGGACGTGATGGCCTGGAGCGAGTGGGAATATTACAAAAACTTCGGCGATACCGAGCGGCTGGCCCGGGTTTTCCCCTGCCTCATGGCCTACCATGAGTGGATGCGGGAATTCCATACCTGGCGGGACGGCACCTACTGGTCCAGCGGCCTCGGCTGCGGCATGGATAACCTGCCCCGTCAGCAGGAGGGCTACAACGTGGCCAACTCCCACGGCCATATGGTCTGGATCGACGCCTGCATGCAGGAGCTGATGAACTGCCGCATCCTCACCGAAATGGCGAAGGTGCTGGGCCGGGAGGCGGATACCGTCGAATTGCAGGAAGAGCGCGAAATGCTGTTGAACGTGGTCAACGACAAGCTGTGGGACGACGAGACCGCCTTCTATTACGACCAGTGGCGTAACGGCGAGCTGAACTACGTCAAGCACCTGGGCGCCTACTGGGCGCTGCTGGCGGAGGCCGTCAGCGAAGAGAACGCCGACCGGTTCATCGCCCACCTGACCAACGAGAACGAATTCGCCACCCCCTGTATGCTGCCGGCGCTTTCCGTCGATCACCCCGCCTTCCAGGCGGACGGCGGCTATTGGTGCGGCGGCGTATGGGCCCCTACCAACTATATGGTTCTGCGGGGCCTCGACCAGTACGGCCGGTACGATCTTTCCTACAAAATCGGCCGCAATTATCTCGACAACGTGGTTTCCGTGTTCAACGACACGGGCACCGTCTTTGAGAACTACTCCCCCATGCCGGGGGAGGACGGCAAGCCCCGGCAGGGCAGCATCGCCCGGTCCGACTTCGTGGGCTGGACCGGCATCGTGCCCATCAGCGTGCTGTTTGAATACGTCTTCGGCCTCAAGCCGGACGCGGGCAGCAACACCGTCCGCTGGAATATCGACCTGACGGACCGCTTCGGCGTGGAGAACTATCCCTTCGGCCCGGAGGCCACCCTGTCGCTGCTGTGTGAGGAACGCGGCAGCACGGCGGAGGAGCCCCGGGTGACGATCACCTCCGATCGCCCCGTCACCGTGGAGATCTACTGGGACGAGGGCCGCCAGTCGAAAACCGTCGCAGCAGTAAACTGATACACAATTAGCGCCTTTATTCGGAAATAAACAGCAAGGATCCCTGAACGAACGGGGATCCTTGTTGTTATCTTATGCTGTTATTCTTCAATAGACGCACACGTCCCGCAGGACGGGAATATCGGCGGAGTCCGTGATCTCCACTGCGACACGGGAGGCGGTCAGGTTTTTGAAGAGAACGATCCGCTTGTGGCCGACGCAGGCGCTCTCATAGACCGGATTGCTGTCCGCAAGGATACGGAAGCCCCGGATGCGCTGTCCTTCGGCGATCTCCTCCCGCAGCACCACGTATTTGACTTGCTGCGGCTCTTTCAATATGATCTCACAACGGCCATCCGACAAAGCAGGATGGTCGAGACATACTTTCGGCGTGCCGAAGGTCTCCCGGATCAGCTTCCCGAAGGCCCGGAACTGCTCCTCGTCCTGAAAATCCCCGTCCCGGCTGATGGCCATGCCCAGCAGCAAGTTGGAATTGCGCCCCACGGAGCGGATATAGCAATCCAAGAGCTGTTCCGGCGTGTAGCGCAGG
>CAMVNL010000045.1 GCA_947168785.1 uncultured Clostridia bacterium
ATATTGAGCGCAAGGAAATGACCTATTCCTACAACGACGGCGATCTCTACTATTTCATGGATCCCGAAAGCTATGAGCTGGTTCCGATCGGCGCCTCCGAGTTGTCCGACAACTTCAAGTTCGTGAAGGAGGACATGGTCTGCCGTATCCTTTCCTACAAGGGCAAGGTGTTCGGTGTGGAGCCTCCCACGTTCGTCAACCTGCAGGTGGTCAAGACCGACCCCGGCTTCAAGGGCGATACGGCCACCAATACCCTCAAGCCCGCCATTCTTGAAACCGGCGTTGAGATCAAGGTGCCGCTGTTCATCGACGAGGGCGAGTTCATCCAGATCGACACCCGCACGGGCGAATATCTCGGCCGCGCATAAGTTTACAGTAAGCCGCTGCCGCCGACCCGGCGGCAGTTTTCGGTTGAATCTTTCAGCAAAGGAGAAACAGATGATGACTATCACTGAAAAAGTTGCCTATCTCAAGGGCCTGATGGAAGGGCTCGATCTTGACAAAACCACGAAAGAGGGCAAGATCCTTTCCGCCATGGCGGATATCCTGGAGGATCTTTCGCTGACCGTCGCGGATAACTGCGATCAGATCGACGCCATCGACGAGGATCTGGAGAGTCTGGAAGAGTACGTCTACGAAGATTTTGACTTCGACGATGACGATTACGACGACCCTTACGGCGATGATGACGACGCGGGGGAGTATGAGTTTGAATGCCCCAACTGCCACGAGGTCGTGTTCATTGACGAATCTGTGTTTGACGAAGGCAAAGAGATCGAATGCCCCAACTGCGGCGCGAAGCTGGAAGGCTTCTATGAGGAAGAAGAGGACGACTGATCCCCGCTTTCGCACAACGGCAACGGTTCCCGCAACGGGAACCGTTTTTTCATGAGAAAAGAAAATGAACCGAAATCACTTAAAGATCATTGCCTGCGTTGCCATGCTGTGCGACCATATCGGCTATCTGCTGCTGCCGCAGTTCGTCTTTCTGCGGTATATCGGGCGGCTGGCCATGCCCCTGTTTGCCTTTTTTATCGGCGAGGGCTGCCGCTATACCCACAACCGGAAAAAGTACGTGCTGCAGTTGGGCGTGCTGGCGGCAGTCTGCCAGGCGGCCTATTTCGTAGAGGAGTTGCTGGGCGGCGGCGGACTGTCGGCGGAAAGCGACTGCTGGTATTTCAACATCCTGTTCACCTTCGTGCTGGCCTGCGGAGCCTGCTTTCTGTGGCTGGACGGCGCAGCCTTCTTCACGCAGGGTGAAAAAAAGAAGGCCATCCAAAGGTTTGTCCTGCTGGCGGCGTATCTGGCGGCGCTGGCCCTGTTGACCTGGTTCTCGTGGCGCAAGCGTCGGCTGGACGGATGGAGCCTCTACGTGGATTACGGCTTCTGCGGCGTGCTGTTGCCACTGAGCGTCGTACTTTTCCGGGAAAAACGGAAGAAGCTGCTTTCCTTCACCGGGGCGCTGCTGATCTACTGTGCCGTCTTCACGTGGGGGATGCCCTACGTCTGGTGCTCTTTGCTGTGCGTGCCGCTGCTGGCGCTCTATAACGGGCATGGGGACAGCAAGCGGTTCAAGTATCTGTTCTACGTCTTCTACCCGGCCCATCTGGCGATTCTCTACCTGCTCTCGCAGTTCATTTGAAAGGCAGCGCCGCGCTGTTGCTTTGTGTTTGCTGCGCGTCATAAACAGAGCGTGAAAAATGCAAGCTCCCCGGACGGGCGTCCGGGGAGCTTCGTTGCATGTTAGGCGGATGAATCCGCCCTTTTCATTAAAACACGTCGGATTCGATGTAATCCACGCCGAGGGATTTGCTGTAATTCAGCGACAGCAGCTCGTTGGCGGTCCATACCGCAAACTCAAGGCCTCTGTCGTGGAATTCCTTCACCATTTCCTCCGTCACGCAGCGGTAATCCGCGTCGATGGAAAAGCCGTACTCAAAGCAGCGCTCATAGCCGGTGTCGTCCACGCCGTAGGTCAGCATGATGGGCAGATCCGGGAACTGCTCTCTGGCCTTGATAAGGTTGTCAAAGTCGAAGGACTGCAAAATGCATTTGGAAAGGTCATAGACCTCGCCCGCCAGCGTAAACACCTGATTCACCTGCTCGTCGGTGTAACTGCCCTTCAGCTCGATAAAGCAGACCATGTCGTTCTCTTTCATGACCTCCAGATAGGTCTTGAAGGTGCAAAGGTACACCTCGCCGATCAGCTTTTTGTTTTTCAGCGGCTGGGCGGTCAGCTCCGCCAGCGTGTGGTCGGCAATCTCCATCACCGTGCCGTCCTTCAGCGTGATCTCGCCGTCGTGGCTGCACACGAACTCGCCGTCCTTGGTGATGCGCACGTCGGTCTCCGCGCCGCCGGAACCGTGTTCCGCCGCCTTGCGGAAGGCCAGCTCCGTGTTCTCATGGTACATGCCGCTGTAGCCGCGGTGGGCGATCATGCAGACCTTTTTTTGCGGCGCGCCGCCGAACATACTGCCGAATACGGTGAAAACGGACATCAGGGTTGCAAGGACCATTTTGAAAAACAGTTGGATGGACATAAGCGTTTCTCCTTTATGATTGATAGGATACCGATCTTTATCATAGCACTTTTTTCGGAAAATAGCAATATCATTTGCGGGCAGGGAAGGAAAAAATCGTCTTCCGTATTGACTTGCCGCTGCAATCCGCTATAATGGAATTATACTGCTCCACCAATTAATACTTGAAGATTTCTGCTTGACTAAACGCCGTAATACGGCGTCAGAAATCCTCGACAGGCGACAGCCTGCCTTGCGGTTTCTTCCTTGTCTTGCGACGTTTATCCGGCGCATAAATGATTCACGATTAAATTGGTGGAGCAGTAAAAGAAAAGGAGATTGTGATAATGTTTGCATCTTTTTTAGGAAAACTGACCGCCCTGCTGACGGTGTTTGTGATGTTTTTTGAGTCCTTCGGCATGATCGTTCCGACGGATAATACCAGAACGGATTTTGACCGCTGCAAAAACGTCATCTTCATGATCGGCGACGGTATGGGCTTCAACAGCCTGAATAAAACCAAGGCGGAAAAGCAGATCGAAACCCTGACCATGAATACCTTCCCGCTGCAGGGCGCTTCCCAGACCCGCTCCTCCAGCAGCGCGGTGACCGACAGCGCGGCGGGCGGCACGGCGCTGGCCTGCGCCATCCGCACCACCAACCGGTTCGTGGGCACTTACGCTTACGACGGCTATGATCTGGCGAGCCATCCCATGAACCTGTGCGAGCTTGCCAAATCCATGGGCAAGGCGGCGGGCGTCGTCACCACCGATTCCACCTCCGGCGCCACGCCGGCCAGCTTTTCCTCCCACGCCCACGACCGCGGCGACGAGGCGGATATCACCTTCCAGCAGCTGCGGGGCGAGCTGGACCTGATCTGGGGCACGAGGACCGACTCTTTCAGCGAAGAGACCGCCACGGAGTACGGCTTTACCTCCATTTACAATAAGGCGGATATGGACGCGCTGACGGAGGGCTCCCGCAGCTTCGGCCAGTTTACGGACGACGTGTGGCATGAGGTTGCCAAAGACGGCATGCCCACCATGACGGAGATGACGCTGAAAGCCATCGACCTGCTGGACGACGATGAGGACGGCTTCTTCCTGATGGTGGAGGGCGCCCACATCGACAAAAAAAGCCATCAGAATCAGGGCGACGGCATGACGGACGCGCTGGTGGCCTTCGATCAGGCGATTCAGGCGGCGCTGGATTACGCCGCCGCGGACGGCGACACGCTGGTCATCGTGACGGCGGACCATGAGACGGGCGGCATCACGCTGGTCGGGGACGAATACGTCTACACCAGCGGCAGCCATACGGGCGTGGACGTGCCGCTGCTGGTCTACGGCTGCGACAACTTCATCGAAAACGGGCAGTCCATCAAAAACAAGGAGGTCTCCCGCCGGGTGGCCTGCGCGATGGGCGAAACGCATTTCCCCATCCGGGTCAAAGAACCCGCGGCCCACGGAGGCAGAAACGAGGATTCGATCTTCTCGCCGGTTTGCTGAAAGCGGCCTGCGCCGTCTTTTGACGACTTCTTTTGGGCGTTTCAAAACAGGAAAATAACAGAAAAACCGCAGGCGGAACGGACCGCTTGCGGTTTTTTATTGGTCTGTTATAACACGGCGCATAGCGCCGGACTTCCGACTTCCGACTGATGACTTCCGAATTTAGCGGCACTGAGGTGCCGCGCTACTTTACAGCTTCTGGTTGAACTCTGTCAGTATCAGGTCGGGATTCTTGTTCTCCGCCCACTGGATGGTCCACTGGCCGTTGAAGATCAGCAGGTTGTTGCCGCGCACGTCCTGCACCCAGCGGGTATCGCCCGCCAGGTTCCAGTCGGCGGCGTTGAAGTTGGGGTTCTGCACCCGGCGGATCAGCTCGTGGGGGATATCCTGCCGCAGATATTCCACGCCGTATTCGCTCTGCATCCGGAATTTCAGCACGTCGAACTGCAGCACGCCCACCACGCCCACGGTCACCTTTTCCATGCCGCCGTTCGGCGCGAAGAAGATCTGGATGGCGCCCTCCTGGGCGATCTGGTTCATGCCCTTGGCGAACTGCTTGCGCTTCATGGAGTCAATCTGCTCGATGACGGCGAAGTGCTCCGGGGCGAAGCTGGGGATGCCGGAAAAGGCCACGTGCTGCCCGATCTCGCAGACGGTGTCGCCGATGGAGAAGATGCCCGGGTCAAATACGCCGATGATATCCCCGGCGAAGGCCTCGTCGATCACGTCCCGCTCCTGGGCCATCATCTGCTGGGGCTGGGAAAGGCGCAGCGCCTTGTTCCCCTGCACGTGGAAATATTCCTTGCCCCGTTCGAATTTGCCGGAGCAGATGCGCAAAAAGGAGATCCGGTCCCGGTGGGCCTTGTTCATGTTGGCCTGGATCTTGAAAACGAAGGCGGAAAAGTGGTCGTCAAAGGGATCGACCTCCGTTCCGTCGTCGCTTTTCCGGGGCAGGGGAGAGGTGGTCAGCTTCAGAAAGCTTTCCAAAAACTGCTCTACGCCGAAGTTGTTCAGCGCCGAGCCGAAGAACACCGGCGTCAGCTTGCCACGGTGTACTTTATCAAGGTCAAATTCGCTGCCCGCGCCGTCCAGCAGTTCCCGGTTGAAGTCCAGCTCCGCTTTCAGGTCCTCGCCGATGGCGGCCGTTAACGCCGCCTCGTCGTCGATATCAATGTCGATGGATTCCAGCCGGCTGCGCCCCGCGTGGCGGCTTTCGTAGGTCAGCACCTTGCCGCGGCTGCGGTCGTAAATGCCGCTGAAGGTCACGCCGCTGCCCACGGGCCAGTTCATGGGGAAGGTCTCAATGCCGAATTCCGTCTCCAGCTCGTCCATCAGCTCGAAGGGGTCCCGCGTCTCGTGGTCCATCTTGTTGATGAAGGTAAAGATCGGGATGCCCCGCATGGCGCAGACCTTGAAGAGCTTGCGGGTCTGTGGCTCAATGCCCTTGGCGGCGTCGATGACCATGACGGCGGAATCCGCCGCCATCAGGGTGCGGTAGGTGTCCTCGGAGAAGTCCTGGTGGCCCGGGGTGTCCAGGATGTTGATGCAGAAGCCGCCGTACTGGAACTGCATCACGGAGGAGGTGACGGAGATGCCGCGCTGCTTTTCGATCTCCATCCAGTCGGAGACCGCGGCCCGGGCGTTCTTTTTGCCCTTGACGGCCCCGGCCTGGGCAATGGCTCCGCCGTAGAGCAGAAATTTTTCGGTGAGGGTGGTCTTGCCGGCGTCCGGGTGGGAGATGATGGCGAAGGTCCGCCGCCGGGAAATCTCTTGTTGCAGGTTCATGGTTTACTCCTTTATAAGGGATGAGGGATCAAGGATCAAGGATCAGGGATCAAGGATCAAGGATCAGGGATCAGGGATCAAGGATCAAGGATCAGGGATTAGGGGAAAAGGAATCGAGTGCGTGCAGAAATGAGACGCCTGATCCCATAGATTTTTAGTATCATACCACATCAATCACCAAATTACAAGAAAAACGGTTGCTTTTTTGAAGAAAAAAGGATAAAATATAATAGATTGCAGTGTTATGATTTGTGTGCGTGTTCTTTGATTCAAGCGCAGCTCTGATGACGGATCCCTGATCTCTGATCTCTCAACCCACCCTGATCCCTGATCCTTGATCCTTAATCCCTTGCGCGACAAAATACGCGCATCAAAAACGAAAGGGGGCGTGTATATGGACCGCAATTCTCCCATCGTGGTCTTCGACTCCGGGGTGGGAGGCGTCAGCGTCCTGCGGGCTCTGGCGCGGGAGCTGCCGGAGGAGGACTTCGTCTACTTTGGCGACTCCGCCAACGCCCCCTATGGCCCCCGAAGCACCCGGGAGATCCGGGCGCTGACCCTGGAAAACCTGACCCGGCTGAAGCAGGAATATGACTTCAAGGCCGCCGTCATCGCCTGCAACACCGCCACCTCCGCCGCCATCGAGGAGCTGCGGGCCGCCTGGCCGGAGCTGCCCGTCATCGGCATCGAGCCCGCCCTGAAGCCCGCGGCGGACCGCCATCCCGGGGGCAGGGTGCTGGTGATGGCCACCGAGACCACCCTGCGGGAGGAGAAATTTGCCGCCCTGACCGGGAAGCTGGCGGACCGCTGCGCCGTGGCGGGGCTGCCCTGCCCGGAGCTGGTGGAATTCGTGGAGCGGGGAGAGACCGACAGCCCGGAGCTGGAGGAATGCCTCCGGCGGAAGCTGGCCCCCTTCCTGGAGGAGGGCCTGGACGCCGTGGTTCTGGGCTGCACCCACTTCCCCTTTGCCGCGGACTGCCTGCGGCGGCTCCTGCCCCCGGAGACGGAGCTGCTGGACGGGGCCGAGGGCACGGCCCGGAACACCCGGGTCCAGCTGGCGGAGCGCTCCCTGCTGCGGGACGGCGGACCGGGAGAGATCCTGTTCCGCAATTCCAGCCCGGACCCCGCGCTGCCGGAGCTCTGCCGGCGGCTTCTGCAGACGGAGCCCCTTCCTGCCCTGGCCACAAAAACCATAAGGAGAACGACTATGGACCCCAAGGAACGATTTATCGCCATTTTCAAGAAGTATATCACCAGAGAGGGCAGCCAGGCGCTGCTGGATTATCTGCTGGCCTCTGATTTCTTCGAGGCGCCCGCCTCCGCCCGATACCATTCCTCCGTGGCCGGGGGCCTGTGCCAGCACAGCCTCAACGTCTATGACTGCCTGCGGGCCTATCTGGCCCGGCCCAGAGTCCAGCAGATGTACGGCCTGACGGGGGAGGACTACAGCGAGGAGAGCGTCGCCGTCGTGGCCCTGCTCCACGATCTGTGCAAGATCGGCTGCTACAAGCCCGGTTTTCGCAACGTCAAGGACGAGCGGGGGGCCTGGCAGAAGGTGGCCACCTACAACTTCGAGGACCCCTTCCCCTTCGGCCACGGGGAGAAGTCCGTCTGGATGGTCATGAAGTACATGGACCTGACGGACCACGAGGCCTTCGCCATCCGCTATCACATGGGCTTCTCCGGGGAGGAGGACAGCCGCACCGTGGGCCAGGCCCTGGCCAAATTCCCCCTGGCCTTCGCCCTGAACGTGGCGGACTCCGAGGCCACCTACTTCCTGGAGACCACGCCATAGAGACACGAAAAGAAAAAGCCCGGCGACGGGCTTTTTTTCGTTTCCTGTAATGGTTTTGTACGCGCCCTGTGGTAGAATGAGGCCAAAAAAACAAATGATATAAGGAGGGACTATTATGGCGCCCCCAAAGACCTATCAGAACTACGACAGCTTTGACGCCTACGTGGACAGCATTCTGCTGAAGCGGAACAGTAAGGAGGGCATGTTCGCGGTCTGGAACCAGGAGTGCGCCGATACGGTATCGGGATCAGCTGAGGACTTCTCCCAATGCCGGGACCTGGCCCGGGCGGAGCTGAATAAGCTGCGTCCCGCGGAGCTCAGAAGTCTGCAGGAGCTTGCCAAGTCCGGCCACGGCGGCAAGATGCTGGAGCGCTTCTCTGCGATGACGCAGATCAACGCCCAAAACTGGCGGGACAAGGCCCGGGAGCAGCAGGAGCCCCGGATCGAGCAAGAGCCCCAGCTTCTGCGGATTTGAGCTCCGCACGGAGAAAAGCCCGCTTCGGCACCGAGCCGAAGCGGGCTTTTCCTCGTTCCCGCGGTGTTCGCATCGAGTTATTCCGCCGGGAAGACCAGCAGGGCGGGGGCGTCGGGCTGGGGGACGAAGTCCTCCGCGGGATAGAACAGGGCCCAGTTTTCCTGGGTCCGCAGCCGGTCGGCCCAGTCTGAAGGCCAGCTCTCCGGCCAGACGATGGGCTCCAGGACCTGCGAGACGCGGATGATCCGGTACAGGTTCGAGCTGCCGGGGTCCAGGGCCTCCATCTGGGTTTTGATCCGGCGCTCGCCGCTGATTTGGACGGGGTCCAGGCTTTCCGAGTCGGGCAGATTGTTCACCAGCCACTCCTGGATCGCCAGGGCGGTGCCGCAGTCCGTTTCATAGCGCAGCAGCCTGTTTTCCTCCGCGTTCGGCATCTCCTCTGTCAGGGCATACAGGGGAGCGGCCTCGGTTTCCAGCAGACCGAACAGGCTCTCCGGGCTGAACTCCGTGTAGAGCAGCACCATGGCGTCCTCCTCTTGGCTCAAGGCCGCGCACTCATCCCAAAGGGACGCGGCGTCGGGCTTTTCGATGCCTTCCACGACCTCTGTCTGGGGGCCGGCGAAGTCCTCCGAGGCAGGGAAGTTCTTGTCCGATCCCTTGACACTCTGCCAGCTGTTAAACCTGTTCTCATGGCCGGAAATATCGGTGGCAGGGGCGTCAAGCTGTGCGGTTTCGGCGGGCTGAGGCGCGTACTGAACGGGAGCCGCGTTCTCCATGGAGGAGAGGGCGTTCATGGTCCGCTGCAGGGGGATCACCTTCAGCCCCACCAGGAGCACCAGCACCGCGGCCACGGCCCCCAGGGCGGTGCCGGGGCCAAACCAGCCTCTGCGGGGCGGCTTTGCCTTGCCGGTGGCCTGGTCGATGCGGTACATGACGCCCTTCTTCAGCCCCTCCGGGGCGGGCTCCGCCAGGGTGGGGAGCTTTTCCTCCAGACCCTCCAGAGTCCGGGCCAGGGCGGCGCAGTCCGGGCAGTTCGCGAGATGCGCCTCCAGAGCCTGGGCCTCCGCGGGGCTCAAAGCCCCGTCCAATCCGGCGCTTATCAGGCTCAGCGCTTCCTCACAGTTCATGGCGCATCCCTCCTTTCTGGAGAGATAGACGAATCTGACGCCGTTTTGTTCCCGTTTTGCAATAATTTATTTCGCAAAGCCAGCCGGGCCCGGGAGAGCCGGGATTTTACGGGGTAAAAATACGGGCGCATTCGCTTATCATCCAATTTTTTCGCCCATCTGACAAAATTATCTACAGCCATTTGTGGACGATAAGAATCAAACACCTTCATGCGATACCCCTTAGCCGTTACATCACCTTAAACTTCCTTCAGTGCCAAAGCCGCTTCACGGGTCATAAGAGCCACCGGCTGAGTATAACCGTCTATTCTGTCCCCTACAAAATTATAGGTTGAATAATAACGGATTTCCTGAACAATATCCGGCACCACATCAGCTAACACCACAAAGCCGGTTGAATCCGATGGTGAAGTGCTGCGCAACTCGGTTACTGCCGTCACTTCCGCCCCATAACAGATTTCAGCAGGAACCTGTGGCAGCATCGATATTCCTGAAACCAAAAGCATCCCAACCAGCAGTTTTGTAAGTCTGTTTTTTATCTTCATTTTACTTCCCCATTTTACACAAAAAATATTATTAGTAGTAACTGCTACGGATTTTTCTCGTTAATTTCAGATAATAATTTTAATC
>CAMVNL010000046.1 GCA_947168785.1 uncultured Clostridia bacterium
CGCGAAGCCTCCCTCAAGGCCATGCAGCTTGCCAAGAAGAACGGCAACCCCGTGATCTTCGTGCTGGACTACCGCGCTTATAACTGGAAGAACAACGACGAGATCGCCGTGTATTACTCCCTCGTGGCGGATAACGCCGATATGATCATCGGCTCCCGCCCCGAGTACGATCTGGCCGAGGGCCTGCTGGGGCTGGACGGCACTGACAAGGCCTCCGCCGCCTATTGGTTCAACAAGGGCGCCAAGATCGTCATCGTCACCCACGGCAAAGAGGGCTCCACCGCCTATACATGCGACGGCCAGGACTTCTCCATCAAGCCCTTCCCGGTGAAGCTCCTCAAGTCCTTTGGCGGCGGCGACGGCTATACCTCCGCCTTCCTGTTCAGCCTCTTTGAGGGCAAGGAGATCATCGACTGCCTGGAGTTCGGCTCCGCTTCCGCCGCCATGCTGGTGGCCAGCCACGCCTGCAGCCAGGATATGCCCAGCGTTCAGCAGGTGAACGACTTCATTGCAAAAGAGAAGGCCGAATACGGCGAGATGGTGGCGAGGGTATAAATCATGCTGGAATACCTGAAATATGATGAAAACAACGTGAAGACCGTCTGCGAGATGGACGGCTTCCACGCCGATATGGGGATGAACATCTGGGTACGCATCCTGCAGCCCGGGCAGAAGCTGGAATTCTGTTCCGACACGCTGGAGACCGCCGTGCTGCTGCTGGCGGGCCGGGTGAAGTTCTGCTGGGGCGACCGGTGCGAGGACTGCGCCCGTGAGAATCCCTTCGACCTGAAGCCCTGGACCCTGCACGTGAGCCGCAACTCCGCCTTCTGTGTGGAGGCTGTGGAGGAGAGCCGCGTGCTGATCCAGCAGACCGACAACGACAGGGAGTGGGAGCCCCGCTTCTACACGCCGGAAAACTGCCTCTATCAGGAGTTCGGCAAGGGCCAGTGGGGCGGCGCGGGCCACCGGGTGGTCTCCACCATGTTCGACCCCGACAACGAGCCCGATTCCAACATGGTGCTGGGCGAGGTGTTCACCAAGGCCGGCAAGTGGAGCAGCTATCCGCCCCACCACCACCCCCAGCCGGAGGTCTATTATTACGAGTTCGATAAGCCCCAGGGCTTCGGCGCCTGCTTCAACGGCGACGACGTGTATAAGACCGCCGACGGCTCCGCCTGCTACATCGAGCCCGGCAAGGACCACCAGCAGGCCGCCGCGCCCGGCTATGAAATGTACTACGTATGGATGATCCGCCACATCGACGGCGACCCGTGGTACAAAACCACCCGCTTCGTCAGCCCGGAGCATGAGTGGCTGGTGAATCAATGACATTCTGTCATTGATTCAGTCGCAAGTCGTAAGTCGTGAGTCGTAAGTTCTGCCGGATAAGGTTGAATTATTTCGATTCATTGCTTCTGACTTGTCTAATAAAAATAATTTTAATCACTTTAACTTTTTAATTTTCATTACTTACGACTTACGACTTATGACTCACGACTTACGACTATAAAAAAGGAGGAATTCACCATGTCCATCATGACCACCGGTCAGGCAATTGTCAAATTCCTTGACAACCAGTACGTCTCCTTCGACGGCGTGGAGAACAAGTTCGTGGAGGGCATCTTCACCATCTTCGGCCACGGCATCGTCTGCGGACTGGGCCAGGCGCTGGATGAGAACCCCGGCTCGCTGAAGGTATTTCAGGGGAAGAACGAGCAGGGGATGGCCCACGCCGCCACGTCCTTTGCCAAGCAGAACAACCGCCGCAAGATCATTGCCTGTTCCTCGTCCATCGGCCCCGGCGCGGCCAATATGATCACCGCCGCCGCCACCGCCACCGTCAACAATATCCCGCTGCTGCTGTTCCCGGCGGACGCCTTCGGCACCCGTCAGCCGGACCCCGTGCTGCAGCAGTTTGAGCAGTCCTATTCCCTAGCCGTCACCACCAACGACGCCTATAAGCCCGTGTGCCGTTACTGGGACCGCATCACCCGCCCCGAGCAGGTCATGAGCGCCCTGATGAACGCCATGCGCACCCTCACCGATACCGCCAACTGCGGCGCGGTGTGCATCGCCCTGTGCCAGGACGTGGAGGGCGAGAGCTACGACTTCCCGGACAGCTTCTTTGTCAAGCGCGTCCATAAAATCACCCGCATCACCCCCGACGCGGAGGAGATCGCCGACATCGCCGAGATCATTGCGAACGCCAAGAAGCCCCTGCTGATCGCGGGCGGCGGCGTGCGCTACTCCGAGGCCGGCGAGGCGGTGGAAGCCTTCGCCGAGAAATTCAACATTCCCTTCGCGGAGACCCAGTCCGGCAAGTCCGCCGTGCTGTCCTCCCATCCCTATAACCTGGGCGGCGTGGGCGTCACCGGCAATCTGGCCGCCAACACCATCGCCAAGGAGGCCGACGTCATCATCGGCGTGGGCACCCGCTTCTCCGACTTCACCACCGGCTCTAAGTCCCTGTTCCGGGAGGACGTGAAGGTGGTCACCATCAACACCGACCGTTTCGACGCCTATAAGCTGGACGCCGTCAAGTGTGTGGCGGACGCGAAGAAGGCCGTCTGTGCCCTCTATGAAGCGCTGGAGGCCAAGGGCTACAAGGCCCCCTGGACCACCGAGATCGCCGACGCGAAGGCCGCGTGGGACGAGGAGATGAAGCGCCTTGCCGCCTATTCCTACGGCGAGGGCTTTGAGCCGCTGATCAAGGCCCGGTATGAGGAGACCATCCCGGAGTTCCTGAAGCTCTACGGCAGCGCCCTCACCCAGACCCAGGCGCTGGCCTACATCCGCGCCAACATCGCGCCGGACGCCATCGCCGTGGCCGCCGCGGGCTCCCTTCCCGGCTGCATGCAGCGCATGTGGACCACCGACGCCCGCTATACTTATAATATGGAATACGGCTACTCCTGCATGGGCTATGAGATCGCCGGGGCCCTCGGCTCCAAGCTGGCCGAGCCCGACAGGGAAGTCTACGCCTTCTGCGGCGACGGCAGCTACCTGATGCTCCACTCCGAGCTGGTCACGTCGATTCAGGAGGGCAAAAAGATCAACGTGCTGCTGTTCGACAACGCGGGGTTCGGCTGCATCAACAACCTGCAGATGAGCAACGGCATCGGCAACCTTGCCACGGAGTTCCGCAAGCGCGACGAGAACGGCAACCTGCTGGGCGACATCCTGCCCATCGACTTTGCCATGTGCGCGGCGGGCTACGGCTGCAAGACCTATCGGGTGCGGACCATGGAGGACCTGGCCTTCGCGCTGGAGGACGCCAAGAAGCAGACCGTTTCCACCCTGCTTGATATCAAGGTGCTGCCCAAGACCATGACCGACGGCTACGGCGCATGGTGGCACGTGGGCATCGCCTCCACTTCCGGTAAACCTTCCGTCAGGAATGCTTATAACGAAAAAGAAAAAAATCTCAGTAAAGCGAGGAAATACTGATATGCTGGACAAGAACAAAGTCAAACTCGGCATTGCCCCCATCGGCTGGACCAACGACGACATGCCGGACCTCGGCGCGGAGAACACCTTCGAGCAGTGCGTTTCCGAAATGGCGCTGGCGGGCTTCACCGGCTGCGAGGTGGGCAACAAGTACCCCAAGGACCCGGCCGTCCTGAAAAAGGCGCTGGACCTGCGCGGCATGCAGATCTGCAACGCGTGGTTCTCCTCCTTCCTCATCACCAAGCCCTATGAGGAAGTGGAAGCGGACTTCATCAAGCACATCACCTTCTTAAAGGAGATGGGCGCGAAGGTGGTGGGCATCTCCGAGCAGAGCTACTCCATCCAGGGCACGGATAAGCCCATCTTTGAGGCGAAATACGTGATGAACGACGAGGAGTGGGACGTGTTCTGCAAGGGCCTCAACAAGCTCGGCAAGACCGCCAAGGATATGGGCATCGCCCTGACCCTCCACCATCACATGGGTACCGTCGTGCAGACGGAGGCCGAGATCGACCGCATGATGGAAAATACCGATCCCGAGCTGTTCAGCCTGCTGTTCGACTCCGGCCATCTGGCCTACTGCGGCGAGGACTATATGTCCGTGCTGAAGAAGTACGCAAAGCGCATCAAGCACGTCCACCTGAAGGATATCCGCCCCGACGTGATCGCCAAGGTCAAGGCGGAGCATAAGAGCTTTCTGCAGGGTGTGCGCATGGGCACCTTCACTGTCCCCGGCGACGGCGCCATCGACTTTGCCCCCATCTTCGACGTGCTGGCCGAGACCGGCTATGAAGGCTACGTCCTCGTGGAAGCCGAGCAGGACCCCGCCATCGCCAATCCCTTCGAGTACGCTCTCAAGGCGAGAAAGTACATCGCGGAGAAAGCGGGACTGTAATTTTCTGAATTAAAAAGTTAAAAGTTGAAAGTTAAAAGTTACAATTCGGAAGTCCTTCGGACTTGATTTTAATGAAAAATATTTATTTTATTTCTATCTTATTATAATTTCAACTTTATAGAATGAATGTGGGCAAAACGCTCCGTATTTCAACTTCCAACTTTTAACTTTCAACTTTATTAATGGGTGTGGGCAAAGCCCACCATCCTTTCAACTTTCAACTTTTAACTTTCAACTTTATTAATGGGTGTGGGCAAAGCCCACCATCCTTTCAACTTTCAACTTTTAACTTTCAACTTTATAAGAAAGGATCATTTCAAAAATGGCAGAAAAACTCAAGTATTTTTGCAACGGTCAGTACGTAGAATCCAAGACTGACAAGTATTACGACCTGCACAACCCCTCCACCGGCGAAATCACCGGTTATGCGCCCTGCTGCACGGCGGACGAAGTGAACGCCGCCATCGCAGCTGCCAAGGCCGCCTATCCGGGCTGGAGCAGCACACCCGCCATCAAGCGTTCCCAGATCCTCTATAAGGTCCGCGATCTGCTGATCGAGCACATGGAAGAGCTGACCTACCTGGTCGCCGAAGAGAACGGCAAGTGCTGGGCGGAGGCCGAAGGCGACGTGCTGAAGGCCAAGGAAGGCACGGAGCTGGCCTGCCAGGTCCCCAGCCTCATGATGGGCGAGAGCATCATGGACGCTTCCCGCGGCTATGACACTACCCTCTACCGTGAGTCCATGGGCGTGTTCGCCGGCATCGTACCGGTGAACTTCCCGGCCATGATCCCCTTCGGCTGGATGACCCCCGTGTGTGTGGCCTGCGGCAACACCATGGTGCTGAAGGCAGCCTCCCTGACCCCCCGCACGGCCCTTCGCATCGCCGAGCTGTATAAAGAGGCCGGTATGCCGGACGGCGTTATCAACGTGGTGACCTGCTCCAGAAACGAGATCGACGTGATCCTCGAGCATCCGGACGTCAAGGGCATCACCTTCGTGGGCTCCACGCCTGTCGGCAAGAAGATCTATGAGAAGGCCGCCCGCAACGGCAAGCGCGTCCAGTGCCTGTGCCAGGCCAAGAACCGCGCCCTCGTCATGAGCGATACGCCCATCGAGCGCACCGTGGCCGGCGTTATCAACTCCGCTTTCGGCTGCGCCGGACAGCGCTGCATGGCTCTTTCCGCCTGCGTGGTGGAGGACGCCATCGCGGATCAGTTCGTCGCCGAGCTGAAAAAGCAGGCCAGCCAGATCAAGGTCGGCCCTGCCTATGACAAGACCAGCAAGCTGGGCCCGATCACTTACGAAAAGCATTTCCATGAAGTCCTCGCCGACATCGACAAGGGCGTCGCGGAAGGCGCCGAGCTGGTGCTGGACGGCCGCAACTGCAAGGTGGAAGGCTTCGAGAACGGTTATTACGTCGGCCCCACGATCTTCGACCACGTGGAAGAGGATATGACCATCGGCAGAGACGAGGTCTTCGGCCCGGTGCTGTGCATCAAGCGCTGCAAGGACTTCAAAGAGGGTCTTGCCAAGATGAACGCCAACCCCTACGCCAACGGCTCCGTCATCTTCACCCAGAACGGCTACTTCGCCCGTGAGTTCGTCCGTCATACGGACGGCGGCATGGTCGGCGTGAACGTGGGCATCCCGGTGCCGATCGGATTCTTCCCCTTCGCCGGTCATAAGGACAGCTTCTTCGGCGATCTCCACTGCCTGGGCAAAGACGCCTACCGCTTCTTCACCGAGAGCAAGTGCGTCACCACCCGCTGGTTTGACGAAGAGGAAAAGACGAACACGAACGTCTCTACCTGGGACGGCACTATCTGAAAAAGTTAAAAGTTGAAAGTTAAAAGTTCAAATGAATGTTGCGAAAGAGAAAGCAATCCATTTTGCTGTGCGAATCGTGAATTTGCAGAAGTTTCTTGTGCGTGAGTTCAAGGAATACACTCTGTCAAATCAAGTTTTGCGTTCCGGAACCAGCATCGGAGCAAATATTGCGGAAGCGGAATCTGCAATTTCTGAAAGAGATTTTTTATCAAAGATATATATTTCTCTGAAAGAAACGTCTGAAACCTTGTATTGGTTAGAGCTTTTGCACAGGACTAATTATCTGACAGATAAACAGTATCGCAGTTTGTATTCGGAGTGTATGGAAATCAAAAGAATATTGACCGCAACGACAAAAACACTGTCCAAAAAACTGATCGTAAAAGCAGACGATTAAACGTAATATAATCAACCCCGAAGGGGTTCCGAATTTCAACTTTCAACTTTTAACTTTCAACTTTAATATAATTCAATTTTATAAAGAAAAAGGAGTTATAACATGCTCAACATCGGCATTATCGGCGCCGGACGTATCGGCAAAGTCCATCTGGAATCCATTTCCTATCATGTGAAGAACGCGCAGGTCGTGGCTGTGGCGGATCCCTTCATGAACGACGAGACCAAGGCCTTCATCGAGGGCTTCGGCGTGACGAAGATCTACGACGATTATAAGAAGATCCTTGCGGACGACGCCATCGACGCGGTGCTGGTCTGCTCCTCCACCGATACCCACGCTTCCATCTCCATCGAAGCCATCGAGGCCGGCAAGCACGTGTTCTGCGAGAAGCCCGTCGATCACTCCGTGGAAAAGATTCAGGCAGTCGCCGACGCGCTGGCGAAGCACCCCGGCACCAAGTTCCAGGTGGGCTTCAACCGCCGTTTCGACCACAACTTCGCGGCGGTCCGCAAGGCCTATGACGCGGGCAAAATCGGCGAGGCCCATATCCTGAAGATCACCTCCCGCGACCCGGAGCCGCCGAACCCCAAGTACATCGCCGTTTCCGGCGGCATCTTCCTGGATATGACCATCCATGATTTCGATATGGCCTGCTTCCTGACCAACTCCGACGTGGAAGAGATCTACGTCAACTCCGCCGTGCTGGTGGATCCCGCCATCGGCGAGCAGGGCGACGTGGACACCGCCATCATCACCATGAAGATGAGCAACGGCGCGCTGGCCGTCATCGACAACTCCCGCCGCGCGGCCTACGGCTACGACCAGAGAGCGGAGCTGTTCGGCTCCAAGGGCATGGTCGCCACCGCCAACGACACCCTGTCCACCGCCGTTATCGCCGACGAGAACGGCGTGACCGGCGAAAAGCCGCTGTTCTTTTTCCTTGAGAGATACATGGAATCCTTCAGCGAAGAGATGCGCCAGTTCGTGAACGCCTGCGAGAACGACACGGAAGTGCCCGTGGGCATCCACGCCGGTATGCAGTCCGTCAAGATCGGCCTGGCCGCCAAGAAGTCGGTCGCCGAGCACAGACCCGTGCTGCTGTCTGAGATCTGAAGTCAGGTTTTAGATCTTAGATCTTAGAATTTTGGTTTCATAATGAACTGAAGAAATCCCCCGACAGATTAACGTCTGCCGGGGGAAATCTATTTTGCGGCGATGCACGTCGTAGCACGGCGCATTGCGCCGTCTGACGGCCGGACTGTAAGCAACCTTCAAGATATGAAAACAATGTTTTGTTGTCATTTCCGTTTTTTTTCAATTGCAAACGTAAAAATCCCCCGACAGATCGTTTTCTGCCGGGGGATCGTACTATTCTAAGAACTAAGATATAAGAACTAAGATCTTATTACGCAGCTGAGGCTGCGTGCTACGGCTGCATGCTATGTCTGCGTGCTGCGGCTGCGAGCTATGCTTCGTGCTACGCTTCGTAGGCATACCCGCAGTTGATGGCCTTCACGTTCAGCTCCAGCAGGTCGGCGTGCTTGGCGGAGATCACCTTTTTCATGGCGTCCTCCAGCCCTTCCATCTTCACCGCGCCGCTGACCTTGATGAACTGGCCCATCATCACCATGTTGGCAAGGGTGGGGGCGTTCATGTCTGCCGCCAGCTTGGTGGCGGGGATGTAGCAGACCTTCACGTCCGTGCGCTCCACCTTGCGCTCGATCAGGGTGGAATCCACTAAGATCGTGCCGCCGGGCTTGACTGCGTCCTCGTATTTATCGAGGGATGGCAGGTTCATGGCGATGAGCACGTCCGGCTCGGAGACGATGGGGGAGCCCACCGGCTCGTCGCTGAGGATCACGCTGCAGTTGGCGGTGCCGCCGCGCATTTCGGGACCGTAGGAGGGGAGCCAGCTCAGCTCGCGGCCCTCGAACAGGCCTTTATAGGCGATGCACTTGCCGGCGAACAGAACGCCCTGTCCGCCGAATCCGGCGATCAATAATTCCGTCGTCATCTTACTGGCCCTCCTTTTCCGCGCTTCTGTCCTTATAAACGCCCAGCGGGTAGTAGGGGATCATGTTGTCCTCCACCCACTGCAGGGCTTTCTCCGGCGTCATGCCCCAGTTGGTGGGGCATGAGGAGACCACTTCGATCAGGGAGAAGCCCTTCTTGTCGATCTGGTTCTGGAACGCCTTTTTGATGGCCTTGCCCGCCGCCTTCACGTTCTTCACGTTGTTGACGGCCACTCTGGCGATAAACTCGGGGCCGTCCAGCTTCGAGAGCATCTCGCTGACGCGGATGGGGTAGCCCGCCGTCGCCACGTCTCTGCCGTAAGGGCTGGTCTGGGTGACCTGGCCGGGCAAAGAGGTGGGGGCCATCTGGCCGCCAGTCATGCCGTAGATGGCGTTGTTGACGAAAATCACAGTGATGTTTTCGTTGCGGGTGGCGGCGTGGACGGTCTCCGCCATGCCGATGGAGGCAAGGTCGCCGTCGCCCTGATAGCTGAAAATGATGTTGTCGGGCAGGGCTCTTTTGAGGCCCGTCGCCACGGCCGGGGCGCGCCCGTGGGCCGCCTCCACCATGTCGCAGGCGAAGTAGTTATAGGCCATGACCGCGCAGCCCACGGGGGCCACGCCGATGGTCTCGCCCTCAATGCCGAGGCTGTCGATGGCCTCGGCCACCAGACGGTGGATGATGCCGTGGGTGCAGCCGGGGCAGTAATGCAGCGGCGCGTCCGTCAGGCTGTGGGGTTTTTCAAATACGACCATTATTCGTTACCTCCCGCTGTTTTTCTGATGGCGTCCAGCACCTGATCCGGCGACGGGATGATGCCGCCGCAGCGGCTGACCAGCGTCACGGGCTTTTTGCAGGAGGACGCCAGCCGCACGTCGTCGATCATCTGACCCATGGAGAGCTCCACGCTGATAAAGGCCTTGACCTTATCCGCGGCGGCCGCGATGGGGGCCTTGGGGAAGGGCCATACGGTGATGGGACGGATCAGCCCCGCCTTGATGCCCTCTTTCCGGGCGGCGATGACCGCGTTGCGGGACACTCTCGCCGCAATGCCGAAGGCCACGATGCAGATATCCGCGTCCTCCATCAGGAATTCCTCGTAACGGACCTCGTTCTCTTCCACCGCCTTGTAGCGCTCGAAGCGTTCCAGGTTGGTCTTTTCCAGCTCTTCCGGCTGTAAGTAGAGGGAGTTGATGATATTGTGCGGTCTCTTCATT
>CAMVNL010000047.1 GCA_947168785.1 uncultured Clostridia bacterium
GGATCGGGAACTCATAGACGCCCGAACCGGCGACCGGCTGGCCGTCGTCCCCAAGCGTTCCGTCCAGAACGTACTGGCCGACGGAGAAACGAGCCTCTTTGGTATCGGCATAAAAGTTGACGGCTGCGTACAGCGTGATCACGCCGTCCGGCGTTTCCACGTCGAAATAATTCTCGTACACATAAAGGGGAATGAAATGGTCCGGTTCGCCGGAAATGGAGACGGTTTTTGACGTGCCGTCTTTGAAAGCGACCGTATATTGCTGCGGCAGGCTGCATTCGGCGATCTTGTACCCTTCGGGCGTCAGCTCCAGCTTCACCGTGGGCCCGTCGCCGACGGGCGTGACGGACGAGATGGTATCCTGCCAGGTGGGCTTTACCTCGTTCTGCCCGGCGGCAAAGGCGGGCAGCGCCGCGCCAAAGGCCACCACCGCGCAAAGAAGGAAAGATAAGATGGTTTTTAAGGTTTTTGTTTTCATGGCTAATTCTCCTTTTCCTTTATTTGTTTGCATTGTAATGCCGTCAAGTGAAATTTCGGTGACATTAAAGTGACGTTTTTGTCACTTTACCGTATTTTTCCATATGGTAACCGGGGAGAAACCGTTTCTATCTCCCCGGTTGTAACCGTGAATTGCAGCTTTTTTGTCTGCACATTGTTATTCTGTGAAGCGAAACGTGCGGATTTCCACTGCAGCACGCTGCCTCAGCAGCGTATCAAACTGACGTACTGACGGAGCTGAGGCTCCGTGCTGCCACTTTCATGTTATGACATTGCTGACTGCCCGTCAGGCGGCGTTCTTCCATACGGATCCGTTTTGAACGAACAGCGCGACCGTTCTCGCCGCAGCGGGCTGCGAGGGGGTCTTCTCCTCCGGCGCCGCTTTCTTTGTGCGGCCTGCCAGCATCATGCCGACCCGTACCAGCGCCAGATACGTTAAGCCTGCCGCCGTTTCCCAAACAGAGAGCTGCCCATCCTTCAGCAGGAACGCGCACAGCGCCGCGCCTGCCAGAACACTGATGACCGCCGTGATGATTCTTACCTTTTTCATGATGCAACTTCCTTTCTCTTTTTGATTGCAGCTTCAGTTTACCGCCCCAAAGTGACAATTTGGTGACTTTTCGGTGACAAAATTGTCATTTGAATGATTTATAGGTTCACAAGAACATGTTCGCATCATTACTATTAAGGAAAGAGAAAAACCGCACAGTTGAGAGGAACTCAACCGGCGGTTGTGTGTGATTTATACGTTCATTTTTATCAGTCTCACGGTGAACACCGCGCCGCCGTCTGGGGCGTTTTTCACCCGCACCGTGCCACCCAGCGCCCGGACCACCTGATTGGTGAAGGCAAGACCGATACCCACGCTGTTCGGCCCCGCGTTCTTGCCCCGGTAGAACCGCTCGAACAGACGGGGCAGATCCTCTTCATCAATGCCGGGCCCCGTATCGCGGATCACGATCTCGGTGGCGACGGCAGTATCGTTCACGTCCACTGTCACAGTCCCGCCGGCGGGGGTGTGCTCCATGCAGTTCTTTACAATATTCAATAGCGCCTCTTTCAGCCAGAGCGGGTCGCTGCAAATCACTGCGTCCTCCGGGATGTTTTTCACCAGCGTGATCTCCCGCAGCTCCATGGTCATTTCCAGCGGCTCGCAGACGCTTTCCATCAGGTCTTCTGCCGGGATCGGTTCACTGCGGAACGTCACCGCCTCCGCGTCCAGCCGGGAGAGCTTGAGGAGCGTCGCCACAAGGTCGCTGATATGATCTGTGGTATCAATGATCTTCCGCGCCGCGTGTTTGCGCTCCGCGTCGCTCACGTCCCTTTCCATCAGCGCCTCCGCCGTCTGCGTCATCGTCTGAAGCGGCGTTTTGAGCTGGTGCATGATATTGGCTAAGGATTCCTGCAAAAGCCCCTTTTCCTGTTCCAGCCGCTCCGCCTGCCGGGCGTGGGAGAGCGCCATGCTCTGGAACACGTCCTTCATCACGGCCAGGTCGCCCTCTCTGAAATCATCGAACTGCAGGTCCCGCTTGCCGTGCAAGCTTTCCTCCGCTTTCAGCGTGAAAGCCCGTATCTTTTTGAAAAGCAGCCACGCCGCAAAGGTAAAAATGCCGATGCAGATCACCAGCGTCGGCACCATGGCCCATAGGACAACGCTGGCGGAGACGTCCAGCCCAAGCAGGAAAAAGCCAACGAACAGCCCCAGCGCGGCCTCGATCACCGCGGCAAAAAAGGGACCCCGTATTTCCGGATTTCGCAATAACCGCATGATGATCCCTCCGTCAGTCGCCGAATTTGTAGCCCATGCCCCGCACCGTCTGGATATACCGCGGGTTCTGCGGATCGTCCTCGATCTTCTCCCGCAGCCGCTTGATATGTACCGTCAAGGTGTTGTCCGTGATGTATTCGCCCGTAATGCTCCAGATCTCGTCAAACAGTCTGTCCCGGGTAAACAGCTGCCCGTGGCGGTTCATAAACAGCAGCAACAGCTTGTATTCCAGCCGGGACAAAAAGATCTCCTCACCGTTTTTATAGACGTTGCCCCTTGCGGTGTCCACGCGCAGCTCGCCGAAGACGATCTCGGGGTTCATCTTGCCCCGGCGTTTCAGCGCTTTGTTGATGCGGGAAAGCAATTCCCGCTTGCGGTAGGGCTTGGGGATATAATCGTCCGCACCCATGTCGAGGCCGGTGGCGGTCATATATTCGTCGTCGTTGGCGGTAAGGAAGATGACGGGTACGTTATACTGCTGCGCCGTCTGAAATACGGCGAACCCATGGCCGTCCGGCAGGGACAGGTCCACCAGCGCCAGATCGAAATCCGCGCCCTCCTGTTCCAGCGCCGCCGTGGCGGAACGCTGCGTATCCGCCACCGTCACTTGGAACCCTTCCTCCCGCAAAATCGAGGAAAGCCCTTCGTAAATATCAACGGAATCCTCCACAACCAAAATCTGATACACAAAGATCAGCTCCCTTGCCCGATAATATAGAAATTATACAATATAATTTCGGAAAATGCAATATGCGGGGAGCAATCGTTTATCGACCGAACAGGTCTGGCGCCCGGTCCATATACTGCCCTAAACCACTATGGCTATTTAGACTATTGACTTTTTTTCTTTCTTAGCGTATTATTCTGTTGAGAAGTTGCATGTTATATACATGTGAGTTATCAATACGGGGGTCAATATGGAAATCAAACGGGATCTATATCTTCAAAAAATCATTTCCTATATGTGGGATGGACAGGTCAAGGTGATTACCGGTGTACGGCGCTGCGGCAAATCGTATCTGCTGCGCATTCTGTTCCGCAAATACCTGCTGTCGCAGGGAGTGGACGAAGCGCATATTCTGGAATACGCGTTGGATCTGGCAAAGGATATCCGCTTCCGGGATCCGCTGGCGCTGGCCGCAGATGTGCGCGCGCGTGTGGAAGGAAATGCTGGTCAGTTTTATCTGTTCGTGGATGAAATTCAGATGTCGGACGAGGTTCCGAATCCCTATCTCCCTACCGGAAAATCCATCACGTTTTATGACGCGTTGAACGACCTGAAGACGCTGCCAAATCTGGACGTTTACGTTACCGGAAGCAATTCAAGAATGCTTTCAAGCGATATTCTGACAGAATTCCGCGGGCGCAGCGACGAGATCCGCGTCCATCCCCTTCGTTTTGCGGAATACTATGGCGCTGTAGGCGGGGACAAGGCCGAAGCGTTTGAGGATTATGCGTTTTACGGCGGCATGCCGCTGGTGCTCTCTCGCCCGGATGAAACCGCTAAGATGGAGTATCTGAGATCCCTGTTTTCTGAGGTCTATCTGAAGGACATTGTGGAACGCAAAAAGATTCAGCGTGAAGATGTTTTGTCCGCAACGCTGGATCTGCTCTGTTCTTCCGTGGGGTCTCTTACCAATCCAAACAACATTGCCAACGCGTTGAACACCATGCAAAAACGAGCGGGAGAAAGCCTTGTTGCGGCAAATACGGTGAAGGCCTATATTGAGCATCTGGGCGATGCCTATCTGTTTGAGGAGTGCCGCCGGTTCGACGTAAAGGGAAAACAGTATTTTGATTTCCCGAATAAGTATTACTGCAGCGATATCGGTCTTCGAAACGCCCGAATCGGCTTTCGTCAGCAGGAAATGACGCATATCATGGAAAATATCGTGTATAACGAGCTTCGTGTTCGGGGATGCTTGGTGGATATCGGCATTGTTTACGGAAGCGAAAAGAATAAATCCGGGAGATCGGTTCCGGTCCCCAGAGAGATCGATTTCGTTGCGGTACAGGGCGGTAAAAAAACGTATATCCAATCTGCTTGGGCAATGGAAACTGATGAAAAAATCCGAATGGAAAACAGACCTTTGGGGCTGACCGGGGATTCCTTCCCGAAAATCATCGTTCGCCATGATATTCGCAAGCGTTGGTATGATGATAACGGCGTGCTGAATATCGGCATACTGGATTTTCTTCTGGATGACTCTGTTGTTTGATTTATTCCGCCTCCCAAAGAGGGCATGAAAAAAAGACTGCATTTCGCATCTGCCGCCGTATTTGTCTGTGTGTCTGTAAAAGTGATTATTCGTTTTTTTTTCGGAATGAAGAATGGATAACCGGAAAAATGGAACAGAAAACCAAAAATGGTTGTTTAAATCTTCTAATGAAATATTTTTTCCTCTAATAGACTTCTAATGAGTTATTATTTGAAGGACGGAGAGAATGGCTACATAAAACACAAATGGAAATAAGTAACAATTACAAGCTGCCATATTTCACCTCATTCTAATGGAATTCTAATAAAATAACAAGACATTATCATGGATAACAGTGCAACAAAAAATGAATCATTGCCAAATAACGACAAAAATGCAGAAACAAACAGAAATAAACAGGAAATAGCAAATTCGACGCAGGATCCTTGGGAACCAACTGGCAGTGTAGAGGTCAGCGGTTCGATCCCGCTATGCTCCACCAAACAAAAAAACCTTTGTATCTCAACAGATACAGAGGTTTTTTTTCGTTTTGTCATGATCGACAAACAGCGAAAAAGAACGCAGGGCCAAGAGGTGATCCTCAAAGCGCCGCAATGATTTCTGTGATCGCCACCAACGCCGCCTCGCCGCTGATCGTGATTCTGCCGTTGCCCTGCGGACGGCAGCGGAGATACCCGCCGCGACTTGACGCCTGATATGCGCAGATTTCGCTTTTGCCCAGCTCCTTTGACCAGTAATCCGCGATCTGGCAATGGGCGGAGCCGCACACCGGGTCTTCGGGAATGGACAGCTTCGGACAAAAGCTGCGGGAGACGCAATCCGTATCTTTCCCTCGCGCTGTGGCGTTCTGGATGCGGCCCTCCAGCGCGGTTAAAAGCTGCTGATCGGGCGTCATGCGCCGCACCTGTTCCTCCGATTCGAATACGAAGATCAGATCCAGCCCCAGCAGCGCTCTCACGGGGCGGAACCCGAAAGCCCGTTCCATCTCCGCTGTCACCGGGAGCTCCTTCAAGTCATAGGTCGGGAAATCCATTTCGTAGAAATCGCCTTTCCGCCTGACCGTCAGCCTGCCGCTCAACGTGTTGAATTCGACGACGTTGCTCCCGGTTTCGTAGAAACGCAGCAGCACGAAGGCGGAGGCCAGCGTCGCGTGGCCGCACAGCGTCACCTCGGCGCCCGGCGTAAACCATCGGAGACGATACCCCTCTTCCTCTTTTACGATAAACGCGGTCTCGCTCAGATTGTTTTCCATGGCCAGCTTCATCATGGCCTCCTCCGCCGGCCACGCGTCCATGACGCAGACGGCGGCGGGATTGCCGGAAAAAGGTTTCTTTGTGAAGGCGTCCACGATATATTGCTTCATGTTCTTTTCCTCATTGGTTGGTTACGGGACCGTTTCCTGACGGTTCCGTTCTTTTTCGATCCACTCCATCAGCACGTCCGCGATATATGCCTGCTCTGCCTCCGTCAGTGTTTTTCCCGCGGGGATGTGATGCCATTTTTCAAGACAGCTTCTGCAGCAGCAGGCGGTGGCGTGCTGGGCGATAAACACCGGATGGCCCTTCATCGGCGTCTGTTTGCCGTCGTTTTCGGGATTCTCGGCGGCAAGGCGGCTGGCGATCAACTCCTCCGCGTGACGGCGGACCGTCTCCATGCCCTTTTCCGCGAGATAGGCCCTGTCCTTTTCAGACAGATGGAACCGGCTTCGGAAGGCGGACCTGCTCAATCGCGCGAACAGCTCGCCCCGCTCCGGCAGCCGGTAGCGGATCGCCTCCGCCGACCCCGCCCCGGGGCGGTAGCTGTAGCCGGATTTCCTTGCCTGCGGGATCTGATCCTTCCGGTCCACCCGGTAGGTTTTTCCGTCCTTGATAAAGACCGCGCCGGTCTGTTTGAAGGTGAAGGGTACGCCGCAGCGGATACATTCCCGCCGCACCTCCTGGATCCACCGGAAATCGCAAGGCCGCGCGTCGGGACCGGATTCCCCGCCGCAGGTGACGTGTTCGATCAGGCCCGTGGCCAGATACTTCGCCATGTCGATCTCGCCGAGCATGGGTTCGGCGATCACTTCTCTGTGCCGGATGGGCAGCGACAGCAGGATCGGCAGCCGGCAGTCCGTCCGGTCCTGGTTTTCGCAGGTGCTGCAGACGGTCACGTGGTCCCAACCGTCGCCCCAGTCCGGGGGGACGCACTGTTCAAAGCGGTCGATCCGTTTGGTGATGATATGAAAATGCAGATCCGTCCGCTCCCGGATCATATCCCAGCAGCCCGGCCGCCAATCGTCGGCGTCCTCCAGAAAGAAATCCGAGGTCATGCAGGTAAAAACCGTGCCGTCCTCCGGGCGCAGTTTGTATTCTCCCTGTCTGTATTTCTTCAGCGGCAGGTCATATTCGGCGGTTTTGGCAACCACAGAAGCGTCTTTCCCGATGCTTTCATCCCGCCGGTAAACGTAGCAGTGGGCGCAGCCGGGGCTGATTTTGTGGCAGCCGTGCCACGGGTTCCAGATCGACATCGTTCCCGATTCCCTGTTCCGATTATTCCGAAGGGATCACGGCGCAGTCCCCGAGGATCTCCGGCCGGTTTGCCAGCGAATCCGCCTCGGTAATGGCCCTGATCACCTTGCAGGGGACCCCGGCGGCGAAGGAATTGGCCGGGATGGAGCGGGTCACCACGCTCCCCGCGCCGATGACGCAGTTGTCGCCGATGGTGACGCCGGGGCAGACGACTACGTTGGCGCCCAGCCAGCAGTCGCTGCCGATATGGACGGGCTTCGCCCAGCACAGCCGCTTTTCGGTTCCGTCCGGGCAGCGCAGCGCCCGCCTTTCGTCGGCACGCATGGGATGGACGGGCGTTACGATCGTCACGTTGGGGCCGAAGTTGCAGTTTTCCCCCACGGTCACCTCCGCGTCGTCCTGACAGGTAAAGTTGAAATTGATGAAGGTGTTTTTCCCGATTTTGGTATGCACGCCGTAGTGGAAGGTGACGGGCCCCTGCAGGAAAACGCCTTCCTCTTTTTTGCCGAGGATCTCCGTCAGGATCGCGCTGCGCTCCTCGGTCTGATCCTCATACAGCCGGTTATAGTCCTGATTCAGCTTGTGCGTTTTCAGTTTCCTCTCTTTGCGCCACGGTTCCGCCGGGCTGAAAAGAAGGCCGTTTCCGTTGTCGAGCATATATATTCTCCGTTTCTCATGTATTTATTTTTTTTCGCTTTGTCCGACGCCGACGGATCCGCGATAGTTTGTTTCCCGTTGAAGCCCGCAGGGGGACCGTTCGAACGGTAGATAGGCGAGCTATCGTCGGCCTTGTCAGACGAGGAGGTTGACGGCAAGGCCCGTGGTCAGCGCGAAGAGCATCACGAAGGCAAGGTAAAGGACAAAACGCTTTGCGCCGAAGACGATTTTCAGCGCCCCGAGATTGGTGATTTTGGTGGCGGGGCCGGTGAGCATGAAGGCCGCTGCGCTGCCCAGGGTCATTCCCTCCGCCAGCCATTGCTGCAGCAGCGGGATCGTCCCGCCGCCGCAGGCGTAAAGCGGCACGCCCACCGTGGCAGCCATCAGCACGCCCCAGGCCTCGTTGCCGCCGAACACCTTTGTGAGCAGATCGTCCGGCACGTACCGCTGGAACAGGGCGGATAGCGCGATCCCTGCCAGAAACATGGGGCCCGTCGCCCGGACGTTCCGCCCGATGTTTTTCACCAGCCGCACCAGCGGGTTGGGGGCCACGTCCCGGCTGACAGGGTCGCCGAAATGGGAAAAATCGAAGAACGGTTTGCCTTTATAAAACAGCCTCACCAACGCCCCCGCCGTCACGCCGCACAAAAAACAGGAGACGATCCGCACGGTCAGCGCTTTTGCGCCGAGGGCGGCGCTGTAAATGATGAGCTGCGGGTTCAGCAGGATCGACGTCATCATAAACGCCGCCAGCCAGTCGTCCCGCAGCCCGCCCCGGGAGAGGGAGGCGGCCAGCGGCACCGTGCCGTAGAGGCACAGGGGAGAGGCGATCCCCAGCAGCGCGGCGGGGACCAGCCCGAGAAAACCGAAGCGCGCCCCGCACATGCGATACAGCAGCCCGTGGACGCGGTCTTTCAGGAAGACGGAGATCACCGAGCCGATGACCACGCCCACTGCCCAGTACAGGGCGATCTGGCGGAACTGCACGTCGAAATAGTACCACAGATAGGTGGCTTCCCGCTGTAATACTGCCAACACGTCACTCATCGATCGTCACCAGCCGGTACGTCCGGGAGCCGAGGCCGATCGCCTCCGCGTGCTCCAGCACGTGAACGCCGTTCAGCGCCTCCATGCGGGCGATCAGCGAACCGCCGTCCGGCGCGGCGTAGACCAGATCCACGCAGGCCTGGTCCAGCGCCACCGGGTCTGCGGAGGCCAGCATCCCAACGTCGTGCATATCCGGCTGGGCGGGCAGGGCCATGCAGTCGCAGTCCACGGAAAGCCGGTTCATCACGGAGATATACAGCATGTTCTTGCCGTCGTTTTCATAGTCGCTCACGGCCTTCACCGCCTCGGCCAGCGCCTCCAGCCAGCCGTTCTGATCGGCATGGATGATCGTCCCTGCCGTGCGGGTGCCGGCGGAGTGAACGTAAATCTTCCCCTTTCTGGAGGACATGCCGATGCCCACGTTCTTGATGGCCCCGCCGAAGCCCGCCATCGGGTGCCCCTTGAAGTGGGAGAGCACCAGCACGCTGTCATAATTGTCGATATGGCTGCCGACGATGGCGCGGGTGACGCGTCCCTCCCCGGCGTAGGGGATCTCTTTATCGCCGTCCTCATCCAGTAGGTCGAAGGGGGCGATGGCGGTATAGCCCCTGTCCTTTGCCGCCTGCTTGCTCAGCGCCGCAGAGGACCGCACGCCGCCGTAGGCGGTCATGCACTTTTTTCACAAGATCCCCGATCAGCGCGGGCTTTAAGAAATTCGTCGCCTGTGATTCGCCGGTGGTCAGCTTCACGGCCACCTTTCCCGGCAGCCCCGGCGTCAGCACGGTATAGAGATCCAGCAGCGCTTCTGCGGTGATGTTCTTCGTGAACCACACCACGGGGGCGTTTTCATCCTCCGTCCGGTGCGCCAGCGACGACAGGCTGACGGAGCCGCCGTTGGTGGTCAGCGTGGTTCTGGGCGCAGTCGTCTGTCCCTGTGCTTCGGTGGGGATCGGCGCGTTCTCCGGCGTCGTCGGGTCGGTTGCCGCCGGGGAAGAGGGGGATATTGCGGTTGACGTCGCGGAACCGGCTT
>CAMVNL010000048.1 GCA_947168785.1 uncultured Clostridia bacterium
GAAGCGGCGGAAAAGCTGCGCAGCCGCATGCTCTACCTGAACCGCGACGACGCGCATCTCGCCCCCGGCACCTGGTTCATCGAGGAGCTGATCGGCTGCGAGGCGCTGGACGCGGACGACGGCCGGCTTTACGGCACGCTGACGGAGGTCAGCCAGACCGGCGCCAACGACGTGTGGCATATCACGGGAACGGACGGACGGGAATATCTGCTGCCCGCGATCCCCGACGTGGTCATTGACGCGGACGTGGCAAACAACCGGGTGCTGATCCGCCCGCTGAAGGGGATTTTTGACGATGCGGATTGATATTCTCACCCTGTTCCCCGACATGTGCCGGGCGGTGTTTTCCGAAAGCATCCTCGGCCGGGCCATCGCAAAAGGCGCGCTGGAGGTCTACGCCCGGGACATCCGTGACTATACGCTGGATAAACACAACCGGGTGGACGATACGCCTTACGGCGGCGGCATGGGCATGCTGATGCAGGCCCAGCCGGTCTATGACTGTTTTCAGGCCCTCTGCCGTGAGTTAGGCAAAAAGCCCCATCTGATTTTCCTTTCCCCCCAGGGGAAGACGCTGACGCAGGCGCGGGCGAAGGAGCTGTCTCAGATGGACAGTATCGCCATGCTCTGCGGTCATTATGAGGGGATCGACGAGCGGGTGCTGGAAGAGATCGTAGACGAGGAGCTCTCCATCGGCGACTATGTGCTCACCGGCGGCGAGCTGCCGGCGCTGGTGTTGACCGACTGCATCGCCCGCATGGTAGACGGCGTTCTGCCCAACGAAGAGGCCTTTTCGCAGGAGAGCCATTATAACGGTTTGCTTGAGCACCCTCAGTATACGAAGCCTTTTGAGTGGAACGGCAGGACGGTGCCGGAGGTGCTGATCTCCGGCCATCACGCCAACATCGAAAGGTGGAAGCGGGAGCAGTCGCTGCTGCGGACGCTGGAACGGCGGCCGGATCTGCTTGATTGTGCCGATTTGACAAAAAAAGACATAGAATTTCTCGAAAAGGTCAAAAAATCGTAATTCGTTTGGGCTATTTGCCACAAAAAGCGAAAAAAATATAGTTGAACTGCACAATTCAAAAAATATTTGAACCCGCTGTTTTAGTTTATCATACGAACTTTATTTTTCGGCGTCGATTTTGATTGACTGAATTCGAGTTTGTGATATAATACTACTGAGAAATTTAAATTCCCGAAGGGAGATTACGATATGGTAGTCAAGGATATCACGGTTCAGAATCAGGTTGGTTTGCATGCGCGTCCCGCCACCTTCTTCATTCAGAAGGCGAATGAATTCAAATCATCTATCTGGGTGGAAAAGGAAGAGCGCAGAGCCAACGCCAAGAGCCTGCTGGGTGTTCTCTCCCTCGGCATCACCGGCGGCACGGAGATCAAGATCCTTGCGGATGGTCAGGATGAAAACGAGGCTGTCGAAGCCCTGACCAAACTGGTCGTTTCCGGCTTTGCCGAATAATTCGATCTGTCAAGCGGTGTATCGGGCTCGGGCCCGGTACACCTTTTTTTCGTTGTCGATTCCGCATTAAAACGCTCCCCACAATTTCTTCACCAGGTGATCCAATTGACTAAAATCGAAACACTGCACAAAAAGGCCGCCGCCCTGCCGGAGCAACCGGGGGTTTATATCATGAAAAACAAATCCGGCGGCATCATCTATATCGGCAAGGCCAAGAACCTGAAAAACCGGGTCAGCCAATATTTCGGCAACGTCTCCGGCCATACAGTGAAGGTGCGCCGTATCAAGCAGAACACGCCGAAATACAATATCCTTTTAAAGGATGATAAGGGGTACTATTATATCCGCCATAAAACGGAGTGTTGGCAGTCGATTTCCGCCGTCAAACAGAAGCTGGACGACGGCGCGGAATATCTCGGTCCTTACATGGCGTCGGATTACGTCTCCAACGCCGTCAAGCAGGCGCTGGACATCTATCGGCTTCCGCACGGCGGCAAAGTCTTTCCGCAGGATATCAACCGGAACGGCCGTCCCTGCCTCAACTACTATATCCACCTGTGCGCCGGGGCCTGCTGCGGCAAGATCGGGGAGAAAGAGCACAACGCCAACGTGGAGGCGGCCCTCCGGTTCATCACCGAGGGCAAGACAGAGACGCTCAGACAATTGAAAGCGGAAATGGCGGAAGCCAGCGAGGAAATGGAGTTCGAGAAGGCCGCCAAGCTGCGTGATAAGATCCGTGCCATTGAAAAGGTGACCCAGCGCCAGCACGTGGTGGCAAAGGGCGCCAAGGACCTGGACATCTTCGGCGTGGAGTCCCTGAATGAAAAATCCTGTCTTTGCGTGCTGCGGTTCCGCGACGGCGACCTGGTGGCAACGGATACCTTCATGTTTGACCGCATCGAAAAGTCGGCGGAGGATTATACCGACATGATCTCCTCCTATTACGCCTCCCGCCCTGATTTTCCGGCCAGGGTAGGGGTGGATATCCCCTCGGAGGAGCTGGACCTGCTGCGGGCGTATCTGACGGAATCCTGCGGAAAAAAGGTGGAGGTCTACACCCCCAAAGCGGGGGAGAACCTGACGCTGATCGAGATGGCCCATAAAAACGCACAGGAAAAGCTGGCCCGTGCGCTGGCCTTCGACGACAAAAAGAAGGCGGCGCTCCACGAATTGCAGGAACTGCTGCACCTGCCCCATTTCCCGGAATACATCGAGTCCTACGATATCTCGAACACGGGCGGCGCGGAGAACGTGGGCGGTATGGTGGTGTTCCGCAACGGGCGGCCTCTCAAAAAAAGCTATCGCCGGTTCATGATCAAATCCTTTGAGGGGCAGGACGACTTCCGTTCGCTGGCGGAGGTGCTGAACCGCCGCATCAGCGAATATTTCATCGAGCCGGACAGCGGCGAAGGCTTTGGCATCAAGCCGGACCTGATCCTGCTGGACGGCGGCGAGGGACAGGTCAGCGCCGTGAAGGTGGTGCTGGAAGCGCGGGGCTTCGACGTGCCCCTGTTCGGTCTCGTCAAGGACGGCAAGCACCGTACCCGCGCTATCGCCGACCTTGGCCGTGAAATTGCCATCAACGACAACCGCAGCGTGTTCACGCTGGTCAGCGAGATCCAGGAGGAGGTTCACCGCTATGCCATCACCTATCACCGCAGCCGCCGGGACAAACAGTCCCTCAGCTCCGCGCTTACCGTCATAGACGGCGTAGGGGAGAAGCGCGCCAGAAATCTGATGGTCCGCTTCCGCACCATGGAGCGCATCCGCGGCGCGGAGGTGGAAGAGCTGTTGGAGGTCCCCGGGATCGACCGCCGCACAGCGGAGAATATCTATGAGTATTTCCGCGCGCAGGATTGAAGGAATGCGGCCCGCGCGGGGCCGTCTGAAAAATAACAGTTGACACATTTGCGGTTTTGTGGGATAATACAATAAATATCAGTCGAACGGCGGTACCTATGCGGATCATTGCGGGAAGCGCCCGGGGCAGAAAGCTGCTTTCGCCCGAGGGCATGGATGTCAGGCCGACTACGGATAAGGTCAAAGAATCTCTGTTCAATATTATCCAGTTTGAGCTGGCGGACGCCGTCGTATTGGATCTGTTTGCCGGTACGGGGCAGCTGGGGCTGGAAGCCCTCAGCCGGGGCGCGGCGCAGGCCGTGTTTGTGGACGCCTCCGGCCGGTCTCTTGCCACGGTGAAGAGGAATATCGCGGCCTGCGGGTTTGAAGCTTCATCCCGGCTTGTCAGCGGCGATTCGCTGGCGTGGCTGTCCCGCAGGGAAGGGAAGTTCGATATCGTCTTCCTCGACCCTCCCTATCACAAAGGACTGTGCGATCGGGCGCTGCCGCTGCTGCCGCCGTTGCTCAATAACAACGCCGTGGTGATCTGTGAGACCCAGGCGGATGAAGCCCTGCCGGCGTCTTTCGGAGAATACGCCCTCTACCGGGAATACCGCTATTCCGCCATTAAGCTCACGGTTTACCGAAAAACGGATACGGAGAACTGAAATGTCATCGATTGCTGTCTGCCCGGGCAGTTTTGATCCCATCACTGTCGGGCATCTCAATATTATTTCGCGCACTGCGAAGCTGTTCGATAAGGTCATCGTCGTCGTCATGATCAATCGAAAAAAGCCCTCCGGCACCTTTACCCCGGAGGAGCGGGTGGATTTCATCCGCCGCTCCACCGCCGGTATCCCCAACGTGGAGGTAGAATTCCACGACGGCCTGCTGGCCGAGTATGTGGAGCAGAAGGGGGCCGTCGCCATTGTGAAGGGCTTGCGGGTCCTCTCCGACTATGAGGACGAGTTCAAGCAGGCGCTGACCAATAAAAAACTGGCAAAAAACGTGGAGACGATCTTTATGGTCACCGACACGGAATATATGTTTCTCAGCTCCAGCGTGGTGAAGGAGGTCTGCAGCTTCGGCGGCGATATTTCCGACTTCGTTCCCGCGCCGATCAAAGACGATATCGTCAAAAGAATCAGAGAAAGGTGATTGCAACATGAATGTAGAAGATTTACTCAACCAGATCGAAGACATCCTTGAAGAAGGAAAACAGAGCCTGATGGGCGGCGGCAAGGTCAAGGTTGACGCGGAAGCGATCCGTTCCATCATTTCCGACATCCGCATCAACATGCCGGACGAGGTGATCCAGGCCCGTAAAATCGCCGCGGAGAGAAAGCAGATCCTCGCGCAGGCCTCCGACGCCGCCGAATTGAAGATCAAGCAGGCCGATATCCAGGCGCGCAAGATGGTGGAAGAGGACGAAATCACCAAGAACGCCCAGATTCATGCCGCTGAGATCATCAACGACGCCAAGGCGCAGGCGGTGGATATCATCGAAAAGGCCAAGGCCAGCTCCAATGAGATCACCGAGAACGCGCAGAAGTGGGCCAACGACCTTCGCGCCGGCGCCAGCAACTTTGTGGAGACCATCATGGGCGAAAGCGACGAAATACTTGCCCACAGCATCGAGGAGTTCAATAAGAGCCTGAACAAGGTTCGCATCGCCTCCCAGCAGCTTAAGTCCGTCACCGTCCGCAAAAACGGCGGCAACGGCTGAACATCCGAATAATACAGCGCTCCCCCGCATAAGTTGATTGTGCGGGGTGTGTTTGTTTGCGAAAGAGTTTTGTTTCGGTAAGGGCTTTTTACTGCCTTTGGTTCGCGGCAGTTCCGGCGCTGGTCGTGCTGCTGCTGATATCGGTTTTCGGCGGCTCTGCGGCGGTTGACGCCCGGCCGGACGCCCGTGCGGAGGCGGCAAGCCGGTTTCTGGCGCAGTACGGGTGGGAGGTCGACGCTTCCTCCTGTGAAATCACGGAGGTCCGTATTCCTCCAGTCTTCGGCGCGGTTTATGAAAGCTACAATGAACTGCAGCGGTCGCAGGGCTTTGACCTGTCCGCTTATCGCGGCAAGACGCTGCAGCGCGTGACTTTCAGCGTGATCAACTTCCCGGGATATGAAAACAGCAGCCTGATCCGCGGCAACGTCTTTTTGGACGGCGACAGGGTCGCCGCGGCGGATCTGTGCTCCGTGGAAGCGGACGGCTTTATTTGCGGCGTGGTTCCCGGCGGGGCGGCGCCGATTCCCGAACAACAGAATACTTATGGAAAAAATCAGACTGGATAAATTCCTTGCGTCGCAGCTGAACCTGTCCCGTTCCGACGCGAAAGCGCTGCTGCGGAGCGGCAGCGTGACGGTAAACGGTTCGGCCGTTGGAAAAGGGGAGTTCACGCTTGACGCGGCGGCGGACGCCGTAGCGGTGAACGGGACCCCTGTCGTCTACAAAAAATACCTTTATATCATGATGCATAAACCGGCCGGGGTGATCTCAGCCTCGAAGGACCCGACGGAAAAGACGGTGATCGATCTGTTGCCGGAGGCGCTCGTCCGTCCTGGTCTGTTCCCCGCCGGAAGGCTCGATAAGGACACCACCGGCTTCGTCCTGATCACGGACGACGGGCAGTTTGCCCACGATATTCTTTCTCCCCGTCGTCACGTGCCGAAGAATTACAGCGTCTGGACGCAGCGGAGACTGACGGAGGCGGAGGAAGCGCGGTTCCGCGGGGGTATGTCCGTAGGGGAGACTGTATTTGAAAAGGCAGGGTTGTCTTTTGCGGGGCAGGAACCTGACACGGGTCGGTTTGTCTATTCTGTGACGCTCCGCGAGGGCCGTTATCATCAGATCAAAATCATGTTTGCCGCCCTCGGCGCGCCGCTGGTGAGGCTTCACCGCAACAGCATCGGCGGATTGACGCTGGATCCTTCTCTGCAGCCCGGCGAATCCCGGGAACTGACGGAGGAAGAACGATCCGCTATACAAAACAACTGAATTTGTTCGTTAAAATACACAACGGTGATTTGCCGAAAAGCAAGTCAAATAGTTGTGTGTTTTTTGTTTTATTTGACATTTCAATGACCGAAATCCATAAAAAAAGATGAAAATATTTGTGAAAATTCATAAAAACACTTGATTTTGTTGTAAAAAGTGTGTATGATAGTCATGTAGTATGTGGTGAATTTGTCCAAAAGAAATTGAAAGGAATGATAAAGATGTCAAATCGCCTGTTCCAGAGTGTGATCCATCAGATGAAAGACGCTGTCGGACGGATGATCGGCGTGCTTGATGAGAGCGGGACCGTAGTTTCCTGCACCGAGCTCAGCAAGGTCGGCGACGTGATCAACGTCGGGCTTTCCGACGCTTTCTCCGTCAATTCCTCCGTTGTGATCAACGGCTATACATACCGCGCTTTCGGTTCGCCGATGCAGCCGGAATTCACCGTCTTTGTGGAAGGCAACGACGCGCTGGCGGATAAGTACGCTTCAATTCTGGCCATCTCCCTTTCCAGCATCAAGCAGTATTATGACGAGAAGTACGACAGGGGCAATTTCATCAAGAACGTGCTGCTTGACAATATCCTGCCGGGCGACATCTATCTGAAATCAAGAGAGCTGCACTTCAACAACGATTCCATGCGGGTCGTTTTCCTCGTCCGTCTGACGGGCTCCACCGAAATCTCCATGTTTGACGTGATCCAGTCCCTGTTCCCGGACAAAAACAAGGACTTCGTCATCAATATCAATGAAACGGACGTGGCGATCGTGAAGGATATCTCCGCCGCCATCGACGCCAAGGATCTGGAAAAACTGGCCCGTTCCATCGTGGACGCGCTTGGCTCCGATATGTCCGGCCACGCCGTCATCGGCATCGGTACCTCCGTCAAGGGCATCAAGGATCTGGCCCGTTCCTTCAAGGAGGCGCAGATCGCGCTGGAGGTCGGCAAGGTTTTCGATACCGAAAAGGTGATCGTCAGTTACGAAAACCTCGGCATCGCCCGTCTGATCTATCAGCTGCCTTCAACGCTGTGCGAAATGTTCCTGAAGGAGGTCTTCAAGCGCGGCTCCATTGATTCGCTGGACCATGAGACGCTGTTCACGATCCAGAAATTCTTTGAGAATAACCTCAACGTTTCCGAGACCTCCCGCAAGCTGTTCGTCCACCGCAACACGCTGGTCTACCGGCTGGAAAAGATCCGCAAGCTGACGGGCCTTGACCTGCGGGAATTTGACGACGCCATCGTCTTCAAGGTGGCGCTGATGGTGAAGAAATATCTGGATTCCTCCCCGATCAAATACTGATGGATTCTGCCGGCGTGATCGCCGGCGTTTGTGCGGTAAGACTTAATTTAATGTATAATTAAGCTATCAAGACTATGATGTAGCTATTATTTTTGCGAAAAGGACTCTTTTTCATGATCGATTTTAACGATTTGTCTAAGACGTACGCCAACGGCACCAAGGCGCTCAGCCACGTCAATCTCCATATTGACGACGGCGAATTCGTCTTCGTGGTCGGCGCTTCCGGCGCGGGCAAAAGTACGTTCCTTAAAATAATCATGCGCGAAGAGGTGCCTACTTCGGGCAAAGTGACCATCGACGGCGTGGAGCTGAATACGCTGAAGGCCAGAAAGGTGCCTTATTACCGGCGTAAGCTGGGCATCGTGTTTCAGGATTTCCGCCTGATCCCCACCAAAACGGTATATGAAAACGTTGCCTTCGCCATGCACGTGACGGGCGCCAAGCAGAAGGAGATCTCCCGCCGCGTGCCCTACGCCCTCAGCCTTGTGGGGCTCAGCGTCAAGGCGAAATGCCTTCCCTCTGAGCTTTCCGGCGGCGAGCAGCAGCGCGTGGCGCTGGCCAGAGCGCTGGTCAACCACGCGGAGATCATCATCGCGGACGAGCCCACCGGCAATATCGACCCCGAGATGTCCCGCGATATCGTCGACCTTCTCACTCAGATCAATCAGAACAACAAGACCACCGTCATCATGGTCACCCATGAGGTGGACCTGATCAAGCAGTACAATAAGCGTATCGTCACCATCCGGAACGGCAGCGTCGTCAGCGACACCGCACATCCGGAGATCGTCGCGGATGAAGCGGCCTTCGAAGAGCCCATCAAGACGGCTCCCAGCGGGTATTATTACGCCCCGTCGGAGGATGAAGAGATCGAACAGTTCCTTCAGACCTACGGCACCAAGGAGGAGCCCGAAGAGGAACGGGAGGCCGGAGACATTTCCTTCGCCGCTGCCGGCAGAAGCCAGCAGCCGGAAGAGTGAGCGCGGCTCCGGGGGTAAAACGATGAAAAAAAGCAGAAACATCAGATACCTGACAAGCGAGGGTATCAAAAATATCGGTATCAACAGGCTGATGTCCGTGGCGTCCATCGCCGTGCTCATGTCCTGTCTCGTGATGATCGGAGCGGCCGTTCTCATTTACCTGAATGTGGATACGCTGCTGCAGAACATTGAAGATCAGAATATCATCATGGTGTTTGTCGACGTGGGCGCCGATGAAGACACCGTCAAGAGTGTGGAGTCGCAGATCGAGAAGATGGATAACATCCAGTCCTGCGAGTTCGTCTCCAAGGCGGAGGCTTACAACAAGGTGCTGGAATCCCTGGGCAAGAACGCTTCGCTTCTCAGCGATTCAGACGATTCCTTCCTGCCGGATGGGTTCCGGCTGACGGTAAAGGATATGGAGCAGTTTGCGGCCACCGTTTCGCAGCTGCAATCCATCGAGCACGTGCTGAACGTGCAGCAGAATACGGATCTTGCCTCAAAACTGTCCCGCGTCAGACGGGCGGTCTCCTATATCAGCATCTGTATCATTGTGCTGCTGTTTGCGGTTTCGCTGTTCATCATCGCCAATACGGTGAGAATCACCATGTTCTCCCGCAAGCTTGAGATCAGCATTATGAAGGCCGTCGGCGCGACCAACTGGTTTATCCGCTGGCCGTTCCTGGTGGAGGGCATCACGATCGGTCTGATCTCCGCCGTTCTCGCCTTCGGCGTACTGTATCTGATCTATTTCCTGGCCAGCGATTCGCTGCTTGCCATCTTCGGCCTGCTCGGTAATTCCCTGGTGGATTTCTGGGAATACGCCGTCTATATTGCGGTCGGCTTCGTCGTGGTCAGCATTGTGACCGGCGGCATCGGCAGCGTCTTCTCCATCGGCCGCTATCTGAAAGAACAGGGGAGTGTGGTACTGGATGAAAACTGATACGTTCAAACGGCTTCTGTCGCTGGTATTATCGCTCGTACTGGTGTTCGGCAGCGTCGCCTTCAGCGGCGTTTCCGCCTCCAATCTCTCCGGCGAGGACCAGCAGAAGGTCAATGATCTGAAAGAAGAAAAGGAAAGACTGAATACCCTGATTGAAGAAAATCAGAAAAAGATCGACG
>CAMVNL010000049.1 GCA_947168785.1 uncultured Clostridia bacterium
TTGGAGTCTATTTATCGTTCTATGAATGAAAATTATCCCACATTGTTTGATGAATTTATATGAATCTTTTTTTGATGATGTTCAACGGCCCTCTCAGTAACGGCGCTGCCCGAAAAGGGCGCTGCCCACGCGGACCAGGGTGGAGCCTTCCAGCACCGCCGCCGCGTAGTCGGAGGACATGCCCATGGAGAGCGTGTCGAAGGACGGCTTTGCAAACTGCGGCTTCGCGTCTTCAAACAGGCGGTGTACCCGGGAAAAATAGCCCCGGACCTCCTCCTCCGTTTCACAGACGGGCGGGATGGCCATATACCCCCGCACGTTGACGCCGGGCAGGGCGTCGATTTCCAGCGAGCGCTCGGTCAGCTCTTCACAGGCAAAACCGGTTTTCGACCACTCGCAGCCGATATTCACCTCGGTCAGCACGTCCATGACGACGTCGTTTTCCACCGCGCGCTTCGAGATCTCCTGCGCCAGGCTCAGGGAATCCACCGACTGGATCATGGCGACCGTGGTAATGATTTTTTTTACCTTGTTGGATTGGAGATGGCCGATGATGTGCATTTCCAGTCCCTGGGTATGCAGGTCGTCCAGCTTGCTCAGCAGCTCCTGCACCTTGTTCTCGCCGATCAGGTCGGCGCCGCAGGCAATCGCCCGGTTGATGATATATGGCGCCACGGTCTTGGTGACCGCCATAAAGCGCACGTCCGCGGGGGTCCGGCCGCTGCGGAGAGCGGCTTCTTCTATTTTATTTTTTATATATTTATAATTTTCATCAATATAACGGAGATCCTGCCCGTCGTCAGTCAATATTCTTTCCGTCATACAGATCCGTCCCTTCTATAATGATTTCGTCGTACTGCCGCAGATAGCCGCTTTCGCCGTCCGGGCAGGTGGCCAGCACCATATCCTCGTCGCTGTAAGCGATATCGATCTTGCGGAACCGGACGATGTTGCCCAGCTTCACGTAGACGCCGGTGTCGCCTTCCACCGTGCGCACCGCCTTGGGATCCACCACGTAGCCCTTATATTTTTCCACGCTGATGCGGATCTTTTCCTTGCGGAGCGTCGCGATGGCGGAATTCATTTTGTTGCTGCGCAGGATCATGGTGACGACGCCCTCCTGCTCCCCTTCGTTGATGGCGGCCACGTACATATTGATGGTCCCCACCGAGGAGTTGAGGAAGCTGACGCTGATGCTGTCGCCGGAGTCGATGCCGTAGATCTCCTTGGCCTTGACGTTGCACACCAGATACCAGCTGAATTTGGTGACCAGCTTGCCGACGGTGCCGGCGGGGATCCCGGCGGGGGTACTGTCGTTCAGGGCGTCCACGTCCGCCGCCGTCAGCTCCGTAATGCCGGAAAAATCGGTGATGGCCTCATAGCCGTCCGCCAGCGCCACGTAGTAGCCGGAAACGTCCGACACCACGGCGGCGGAAGCGGTCACCGACGACAGCAGCGCGTCCCGCTCCTGCGTGAGAGATACCAGCTTATCGGTAACGTCCACGGTGTTGCCGCAGGCGATCTGCTTTTTGGTGATGGCCCCCCGAAGGTCGTCCGTCAGCTCGCTGAAACGGCTGAAATCGTTGTCATCCGCCGCGCCGGAGAGGTCGAGCAGCGCCTCCACGGCGTTCTGCTTATACAGCTCCAAATCGTTGGGGGAAACGCCGGTGGTGGCGGTGGCCACCGACCGGTAAAAATCAATGGACCGGTTCAGCTCATCCACCCGGGAGGCGTTGCGGGCGGCCTCCTCCGTGGGGAAGATCCGCGCCACCGTATCGTCGATGGCCACCTTGCTGCCGTTGGAAACGGAGGGGACCACCGTGCCCTGATGGGGGTTGTTGATATACTGCTCTTCGCGGATGATAAAGCCCTGGGTCGTCACGCTGCGGCTGACGGTCTGGTACAGGGCCGTCTGGGTCTTCAGACGGTCGTGATTGCCCTTGAGAATATACACCTGATACACCGTAAAGGTGAGAATCACCAGCACCAGAAGCGACAGCAGCACCGCCTTGGCGGCGGGAGACGCGATCTCAATGTCGATATCGGTGGTGATACCCTCCCGTTTTTTCTTTCTGACTTCACCCATGCGGTTCACGCTCCTCCCCTGCTGTATTTTCCCGAGGCCTCCGTCACGGCCAGCGCCTCGGCGAGGATCTCATCCTCTGTTTTTCCGTCCCGGAAGATCCAATGGATCCGGTCGTTTTTGCGGAACCACGTCAGCTGGCGTTTGGCGTAACGCCGCGTGGCCCTTTTCAGATTTTCCACCGCTTCCTCCGGCGGGATCACGCCGTCAAAAAACGGCTTCAGTTCTTTATAGCCGATGGCCTGCGAGGCGGTGGCGGCCTGCGGCAGCCGGTAATAGTCTTCCGCCTCTTTCAGCAGGCCCCTCGCCATCATGTCGTCCACCCGACGGTCGATGCGGTCGTACAGTAATTGCCTGTCGCGGTAATCCAGCCCGATCCAGACCGGGTCAAAGCAGGATTCCCGCATACGGGAGCGCCGTCTGCGTTCGGAGATGGTCTCCCCCGTCAGGTAATAGACCTCCAGCGCCCGCAGCACGCGGTTTTCATTGTTGACGTGCAGTTGAGAAGCGGTCTCCGGGTCCACCCGTTCCAGCTCCGCGAACAGGGCCCCGATACCTTCCGTTTCCCGCCGCTGCTTCAACGCCTCCCGCACGGCGGCATTGTCGGGCTCGTCCTCAAAGAGGATATTATCCAGCAGCGAATCCACGTAAAGTCCGGTGCCCCCGGCGATCACGGGAATATGCCCCCGGGAGACGATCAGATCGGCGGCGGCGTTGGCGGCCGCCACGTACCGGGCCACGCTGTAGCTTTCGGTCACCGGCAGAAAATCCATCAGGTGATGGGGCACGCCGGCTTTTTCTTCCTCCGTCGGCTTGGCGGTGGCGATATCCATGCCCTGATAGAGCTGCATGGAATCCGCCGAGATCACCTCGCCGCCGTAGTATTTGGCCAGCCCCACCGCCAGCGCGGTTTTGCCGGAGGCGGTAGCGCCCACCACCGCGATGACCGGGAGTTTGTTCATGGTTGCTTATCCTAATCTGCCGAACTGCTTTTCCAGCTCGTGCCTCGTTAATTCATAGATCACGGGCCTGCCGTGGGGGCAGTACCGCACGCTGTCGTCTGACAGCAGTTGTTTCACCAGCGCCGCCACGTCGCCGGGCTTCAGATCCCTGCCGGCCTTGACCGCGGCGCGGCAGGCGGTGGAATCCCAGAGCCATTCCAGCTTTTCCGGCACAGGCCGCAGGTTGCCCTTGGCCAGCTCCCCGGCCATTTCCGCCACCAGCGAGGCCACGTCCTCCTGCTCCAGCGCCACGGGGCACTCCCGCACGATCACCGTGCCGTTGCCGAAATCCTCCACGCCGTAACCGGCCTGGGAAAAGACCTCGAGGTTATCCAGCACGGCGGTGTACTCCCTGGCGGAGAGCCGCACCGGCACGGGAACCAACAGCAGCTGGGACCCGGCGCTGTGTTTGGAGAGGGAGTTGAAGATGATCCGCTCATGGGCGGCGTGCTTGTCGATGATCAGCAGCTTGCTGCCGCACTCGACGATGATATAGGTGGTAAAGATCTCGCCGACGATGCGGTATTCCGGCTCGTCATAAGCGATATCAATGTTGACTTTTTTGGCGTTTTTCGCGGAAACCTCCGCAAAGGCTTTGGCGTAATCCACCCGGTCGTCTTCCGATCGGGGCGGCGGGACGGTCTCCGGCTGTGAAAATGCCCGCACCGGCTCCCTGACAGGCGGTTCCGAAGCTTCCTTCCGCACCGGCTGTTCCGTTTCCACAACAGCCAGCGGATCGGCATTGACCGAATCGGCAGCTTCATGCGCCGGCTTCGTTTCCGTGGCGGGTCCCGGCGCCCGGGAGAAAACGGAAGACGCATCCCGCAGAACGCCAATGGCTTCCGACTTCCCACTTCCGACTTCCGACTGCAGAGGCTGCGCCGCAACGGCGTGAGACGCTATGCTGCCTATATTTCCCGGCTCCGCCGTATTTCCGGACAATTCCGAATTCCAAATTCCGCATTCCGCATTGACCTGCGCCGTGTTGCGGGGTTCTTCCGACTTCCGACTTCCGACTTCCGACTGGGCCAACCGCATCTGCTCCCCTGTGGGCACGGGCTTTTCCGTTCCCACGGGCCTTTTCAGCTCCACGGAGGGCCGCAGGGTATCGCCCTTGGCCAGGGCGGATTTTGCGGCGTAGAATACCGTTTCGAAGATGGCGCGCTCGTCGGAGAACCGCACCTCCGTCTTGGCGGGGTGGACGTTCACGTCCAGCTTTTCCGCCGGGATGGCGAGAAACAGGAAGCACATGGGGAACTTGCCCACCATGATCCTGTTTTTATAGGCCTCGTCCAGCGCCGGGACCGCCGCCGGGATGCGCACGTAACGCCCGTTGACGTAAAAATACTGCATGTTCCGGTTGGGGCGGTTGTTCAGCGGGCGGGAGATAAAACCCTTGATCTGAATGTTGTTGTAATCGTATTCACAGGGGATCAGCGCCGTAGCCACGTCCTTGCCGAAGACGGCGTAGACGGCGGAATACAGGTCGCCGCCGCCGGGCGTTGACAGCGCTTCTTTTCCGTTTTTGATGAGGGTGAAACGTACCTCCGGATGGGCGATGGCTTCTTTCGCCACCACGTCCGCCACGTAGGTGCCCTCGGTGATATCCCGCTTGAGAAATTTCATCCGAGCGGGGGTGTTATAAAACAGGTCGCGCACGATCATGGTGGCGCCCACCGGGCAGCCGGCGTCGTCCAGCGATACCTCCTCGCCGCCCTCTGCGGTATAGGAAGTCCCCACGGGCTCCTCCGCCGCGCGGGTCAGCAGGTTGACCCTGGCCACGGAACAGATGGAGGGAAGCGCCTCCCCCCGGAAGCCGAGGGTGAAGATGGCGTTCAGGTCCTCCGCGCCGCCGATCTTGCTGGTGGCGTGGCTGATGAAGGCGGTGCGCACGTCTTCCCTGGCGATGCCGCAGCCGTTATCCGTCACCCGGATATATTCCACGCCGCCGCCCTTGATTTCCACCGTCACGGCGGAGGCGCCGGCGTCAATGGAATTTTCCACCAGCTCCTTCACCACGGAAGCGGGCCGCTCCACCACTTCCCCCGCGGCGATCAGCTCCGCAACGGATTTGGGCAGCACGTTTATCTTGGGCATAGTCAACCCTCCCTTCGCTCAGCTTTTGAGTGATTAGTGGTTAGTGGTTAGTGGTTAGTGTTAGTTCACTGTTGGAAGATTGGAAGATAATACGGTAAGCATTTTACCGATTTCGTCTGTAAGAGAAAGAGCACATTGCACTTGCGAATCGGTCAGATAATTGATTCGTTGACAGATCAATAAGTGTGTTGTCAATTCCGAACAGGAGCCTTTTGCAATCGACAAAAAATACTTGAACTCCTTTGTTGTTTGTCTCTGCTGCCCTTCCGCAATATTGGATGGGATTGAAACCGCTGCTCTTCTCATTTGATCGGAAAGCGCATAGGTTTCTTCCTTGGGCAACAACTTAACCGTCTTATATATTTCAACTACCAAATCCATGGATTTTTGCCACACCTGCAAATCCTGATAACTCAATATCAAAGGAATCCCTCCTTCGCAGTCAGTCGCTAACCACTAACCACTAATCACTAATCACTAATCACTTACACGATCCGTTTTTTGATCTCGTACAGCTTCGTCAGCGCTTCGATCGGCGTGAGGGTGTTCACGTCCAGCGCCTTGATCTCCTCCAGCAGCTGGTCGTTCATGCTGCCGAACAGGCCCATCTGCATCTCCGGTTCCGGTTCTTCCGCAGGCCTTCTCACGGGGGAGGGCTTTTCGGTCACAACGCCGCTCTCCTCCAGCTCTTGCAGAATGACTTTCGCGCGTTTGACCACGGTGTTCGGCACGCCGGAGAGCTTGGCCACCTCGATACCGTAGCTGCCGTCCGCGCAGCCCCGCACGATGCGCCGCAAAAACGTGATATCGTCGCCCCGTTTTTTCACGGAGGTATTATAGTTCTTCACGCCGTCGATCTTGCCCTCCAGCTCCGTCAGCTCGTGATAGTGGGTGGCGAACATGGTCTTGGCGCCGATTTTTTTCTTGTCGGTGACATATTCCAGCACCGCCCTTGCGATGCTCATGCCGTCATAGGTGGAGGTGCCCCGGCCGATCTCATCCAGAATGATGAGGCTTTTGGACGTGGCGGAGGACAGGATCGCCGCCACCTCGCTCATCTCCGTCATAAAGGTGGACTGGCCGCCCACCAGATCGTCGGAGGCGCCGACGCGGGTGAAGATGCTGTCCACGATGCCGATGGAGGCGCTGGCCGCGGGCACGAAGCTGCCCATCTGCGCCATCAGCACGATGACGGCGGTCTGGCGCATATAGGTGGATTTACCCGCCATGTTGGGGCCGGTGATGATGGCCGTGCGGTTGTCGCCGCCGTCCAGCAGCGTGTCGTTGGGCACGAAGGGGGCCCCGTCCAAAAACTGCTCCACCACCGGGTGGCGGCCGTCCTTGATGTCGATGGTATCGGAATCGTCCACCAGCGGCCGGACGTAGCCGTTGCGCACGGCCACCTCCGCCAGGGAATTAAGGGCGTCCAGCTTGGCGATGCTCATGCCCGTCAGCCGGATGCGCATCTGCGCGTCGGCCACGGTGTTGCGCACCTCGCTGAACAGCTCATATTCCAGCTTCACGATCCGCTCCTGCGCGCCCAGCACCCGGCTTTCCAGCTCTTTCAGTTCCGGGGTGAGGTAGCGTTCCGCGTTGGTAAGAGTCTGTTTGCGGATATAATTATCGGGCACCAGATCCTTAAAGGAGTTGAGCACCTCTATGTAATAACCGAACACCTTGTTGTAGCCGATCTTCAGCTTTTTGATGCCGGTCTTTTCCTGTTCTTCCCGCTCGATCTTCGCGAGGAAATCCCGCCCGCCGTTGACGATGGAGCGGAGCTCATCCAGCTCGGCGTGGTAGCCGTCCCGGATCATGCCGCCCTCCCGCACGGAGAAGGGGGGCTCCTCCACGATGGCCCGGTCGATCAGGTCCCGGATATCCTCCAGCGGGTCGATATCCCCGCAGAGGTCCTTGATCATATTCGCGCCGCAGGGGGCCAGCAGGTCTTTCACCGCCGGCAGCAGCGCAAGGCTCTGGGAAAGGCTGCGCAGCTCCTTGGCGTTGGCGGAGCCGTAGGCCACGCGGGTGGCGATCCGTTCCAGATCGTTCACGCCGGAGAATGCCTCCGCCAGCTCGCCCCGCAATTGGGTGCCGCAGTAGAATTCCTCCACGGCGTTCTGCCGGTAGACGATGGAGGAGACGCTGATCAGCGGCTGCTCGATCCAGGAGCGCAGCATGCGCTTGCCCATGGCGGTCTTCGTCTTATCCAGCACCCACAGCAAAGAGCCTTTTTTCTCTCTCCGGCGCTCCGTCTCCGTCAGCTCCAGATTGCGCCGGGCCACGGCGTTGAGCGCCAGGTATTTTTCCTCGCTGTAGATCGTCACGTCGGTGATGTTGGAGAGGGAGTTTTTCTGCGTGTCGTACAGATAGCTCAGCAGGCAGCCAAGCGCGCCCACGGCGCGGGACAGATCCTTCATGCCAAGCTCCGCGATGCTCTTGCCGAAATGGGCTTCCACCGTGGCAAGGCTTTTGGAAAAATCAAAGGCGGCGTCCCCCTTGACGGAGGCCACGATATCGGTCTTGCGGGTCACGTAGTCCCGCAGGGTCTTGCAGTCGGCGGCGGCCTCGTTGAAGATCAGCTCCGTGGGGGCGAACCGCGCCAGGGCGTTGACCGTCTTTTCGGCGGCGTCCTTGCCCGTGGCCTCGCTCACCGTCAGCTCGCCGGTGGAAACGTCGCAGAAGCTCATGCCCACGTCGTTTTCGGCGTAGCAGATGCAGGCGAGGTAATTGTTCTTGGTCTCGTCCAGCATGATGCTCTCGGTGACAGTGCCGGGGGTGACGATGCGGATCACATCCCGGGAGACCAGCCCCTTGGCGGTGGCGGGGTCCTCCGTCTGCTCGCAGACGGCCACCTTGTAGCCCTTGGCCACCAGCCGCGCGATGTAGGTATCCGCCGAATGGAAGGGCACGCCGCACATGGGGGCGCGCTCCTCCTGCCCGCAGTCACGCCCGGTCAGCACCAGCTCCAGCTCGCGGGAAGCGGTCTTGGCGTCCTCGAAGAACATCTCGTAGAAATCCCCGAGACGGTAGAACAGGATCGCGTCCTTGTAGAGCTCCTTGATTTTGAAATACTGCTGCATCATGGGGGTGAAGTCTGCCATGGTATAAAAAGTGCCTTTCTTCAGGTGTAAGATATGAGGTGTGAGGTGTGAGGTGTGAGATGCAGAGGTGTAAGCTGTAAGTCGCAAGCAATTATAATCAAGCCCGCAAGGGCTTCCGACACGCGGACGCAGTCCGCATATCACTTTCCGGCGCAGCCGGAAAATATCACTCACCGAAGGTGAATATCACTTTTCCGCGCAGCCGCAACCTCCGCAGGTGCTGCAGCTGCCGGTGCAGTCGCCGGTCTCACTGACGGGCTCGCAGGTGGCGGGGTCCGCGCCGTTGACGCACTGGGACAGAATGCCGATGAGGTAGTTCATCATGTCGTCCAGCTCCTGCTTTTTCGCCTCATAGCGCTTCATGTTTTCGTTCAGCATGATATCGCCGTAGAGCTGACGGAATTCGTTGTCCATCTCCTCCAGCTTCTTTTCATCGGGCGCATCCTTGCCGCTCTCGTTCTGGTAAGACATCTGCACCAGGTTCAGCTTGCCGATCATGGCGTTGAGGTCCATATCCTCTTCGTTGGCCTGTTTGGCCTCCATATAGGCGATATACTTTTCATCCTGCTGGATGGCTTCCCCCAGCTGTCTGGTCAATTCGATTACGTTCATTTTCTCAATTCTCCTAATTCTTTTTGTAGCACAGCGCCGCGCGCCGTTTATTATATTTGAAATATTTGTTTGTGGTACGACCCGTGTTCACAATGCATCAGATGATCCGTGCGCCGGCGCAAGGAACCATGCTACGGCAATGCCAACGCTCCGGCTGTCGGTATCATTTGACTTCCGACTTCCGACTGATGACTTCCGACTGTTACGCAGCTGAGGCTGCGTGCTACGCCAATTCCCCGGACAAAATCCAGTTCTTCGCCTCCGTCACTTTCACGTTTGCGTAAGAACCGATCAGGGACGGGTCCCCGGGGAAGTCGATGTTCACGTTCCCCTCGGTGCGGCCGGTGAGGCGGCCGTCGTTTTCCTTGGTCACGTTCTCCACCAGCACTTCATAAGTCCGCCCCAGCATGGAGGCGCAGCGCTTGGCGGCGATGGCTTCCTGCGTTTTCAGGAGCTCGGCGAACCACTTCGACTTTTCCGCCGCCGGAACCGGATCCTCCATTTCGACGGCCTTCGTCCCCTCTCTCGGTGAGAAGATGAATGTGAACAGCGACGTGAATTTCACCTCTTCGATCAGCGACAGCGTCTCGAGGAATTCCTCATAGGTCTCGCCGGGGAAGCCCACGATGATATCGCTGGTCAGCGACAGGTCCGGCATCACCTTTTTCGCGTAGGCGATCAGCTCCAGATACCGCTCCCGGGTGTAGCCCCGGTTCATGGCCCGCAGCACCCGGTTGCTGCCGGACTGGAAGGGCAGGTGCAGGTGCCTTGCCACCTTTTCGCACTCC
>CAMVNL010000050.1 GCA_947168785.1 uncultured Clostridia bacterium
GATGGTGTTCAGGTCGATGGCAAGGCCGCTCTGATGCTCTGAATGGCCGGGGCGGGCGGAATAGGTATCCGCCGCGGCCTGCCCGTCCCGGTTGCAGTAGCGCTGATAGAGAGAGGCCTGCAGATCGTAGGAGCGGAAGCCGGAGGCGATGTAGAGGTCCAGCCCTTCCTCCTCCGCGGCAGCCTGCATCTCATAGAACGCGCTCTCGCACTCGTCGGTCAGTCCGCCGGGATCGTAGGACCGGGGCAGCGGATAGCTCTTGTTGACCACCAGAATGCCGCCGATATAGGTGGGGCTGACGGTCTCTTCGGGCGGGACCTGCGGCGCCGTCGGGGCGGGGACAGTGGTTTCCGGCAGGGCCGTGGTGGAGGGCGGCGCTGGTTCCGTCGCGGCGGGATCGGCCATCCCCGTGGCCTCCTGCCCGTAGGGCTGCGTCGCCCCACCGGGATACTCCGCCTGACCGGGCACAAAAGCCGTGGTTCCGTTCTCCGGCCCCACCGACGGCTTTCCGTCAGGGGATTGCTTCAGGGTGATATAATAGGCGGCAAAAAAAGCGTTTGCCAGCACGAAGACCAGAATGATCGCCAGCAGAACCCTTTTCGCGGATGTACTCATTTTCTCTTTCCTCCGGGTAAGAAACTCTTAATACTATATTATAGGCGCAACCTCGTAAAAATGTCAAGTTTTATGTTGGCGCGGATGGGCGGCCTCAAACGGCATCAAAAAGATTGATCGTTTTTTGCAAAAAGTTTCATGACCCTTTTCTGGAAAAACACTTTTCTTTTCCGGGGCGATATGCTATATTTTTTAGGATCAACAAACGGAGATGAAATGCCATGGCAGACAGAACCTATTCCTTTTCCACAAGAATCAGAAACGTGGACGGCGGCGCCATCAACGACATCCTGAAAGCTTCCGCCGACCCCTCCATCATATCCCTGGCGGGGGGCAACCCGGCCAGCGAGCTGTTTCCGGGCAGGGAGCTGGCGGAGATCGCCTCCGACCTGCTGACCAACCAACCGGCGCTGACGCTGCAGTATTCCGTAGCGCAGGGCTACGCCCCTCTGCGGGAGGCAGTGCTGAAAATGATCGCGGAGCGGGACGACATCATTCCCCGGGGCGACGATATCATCATCACCTCCGGCAGCCAGCAGGGCATGGATTTCGCCGCCAAGTGCCTGCTGAACGAGGGCGACAAGGTGCTGGTGGAAAACCCCTCCTTCCTCGGGGCGCTGGGCTGCTTCATGGGCTACGGCGCGCAGCTGGTGGGCGTGGACATGGAAAGCGACGGCATCAGCGTGGAAGGACTGCAAAAGGCGCTGGAGGAAAACGACGGCGTCAAGCTGTTATATACGATCCCCAACTTCCAGAACCCCACCGGCATCACCATGAGCACGGAAAAGCGCAGGGAGGTCTACCGCCTGTGCGCGGAACATGGCGTGCTGATCATTGAGGACAACCCCTACGGCGAGCTGACCTTCACAGGCGAGAAAAAGCCCTCGCTGAAAAGCATGGATACGGAAGGGATCGTCATCTACTGCGGCTCCTTCTCCAAGATCCTCGCCCCCGGCATCCGCGTGGGGTACATCGTGGCCCCGGCCCAGATCGTAAAACACATGGCGGAGGCCAAGCAGGCCAACGACACCCACTCCCCCATGATCACTCAGCTGATGGTGTACGAATACCTGAAACGCCACGATATCGGGGAGAACATTCAGCGGATGCGGAACCTCTACCGCCGGAAATGCAAACTGATGACCGACGAGGCGGACGCCTTCTTCCCCACCTCCGTCACCCACACCAACCCCGGCGGCGGCCTGTTCGTCTGGTGCGATATGGGCGGCGATTACGACACCATTCAGGTCTACAACGAGTGCATCCGGCACAAGGTGGCCTTCGTGCCCGGCGCGCCCTTCATGGCGGACCCGTCGAAGCGCTGCAGCGCCTTCCGGCTGAATTATTCCACCATGCCGGACGAAAAAATCACCGCGGGCATGCGGACCCTCGGCAGCGCGCTGAAGCAGATCATGGGATAAAACGCCCTTCTCTCCCCTGCCCTTTCCCCGGGCCGCCATTGCCGGATGGGTGTGCGTTTTCGCCGGTTTACCGTTGCGCAAAATTGTAAAAAAGACTTGACAAACGGCGGCAACGCGGCGTAAAATAACGGAAATAACAAAAAACCTATCGAGACGATAGGTTTTACAGGGGAGGCTGGATCATGAACAATGTAAAACTGCTGAAAACCGTGATGACGGCGCTGTTCGCCGCGCTGGTGTGCGTGGCGACGATGGCGGTCAGGATCCCCATCCCCGCCACCCAGGGGTACGCCAACCTCGGCGACGCCGTGGTGCTGCTGGCCGCCTTCTTTCTGGGGCCGCTGTACGGCACGCTGGCCGCCGGGATCGGCTCCGCGCTGGCGGACCTCTTTGCCGGTTACGCCGTCTACGCGCCGGGCACCGCCCTCATCAAAGGCCTTTGCGCGTTGACCGCCGCGCTGCTGCTGCGCAAGCTCGGGAAAAACCGGGGCTGGGCGGTGATCCCCGCCGGGGTCGTCGGGGAGATCCTCATGGTGCTGGGATATTTTTGCTATGAAAGCACGCTGCTGGGCTACGGTCTGGCCGCCGCGGGGAGCATTCCCGCCAACGCCGTGCAGGGACTGGTCGGCGTGGCCGCCGGGGCGGCGCTGTTCCACGCCCTGCGCCGGGTGCCCCACGTCCGCCGGTATTTCGGGGAGAAAGAATAAACGCAACAGGGAGAAAACGACATGAGCCGCAGAAGCCGAATGGGGTATGAAAACGCGAAGAACCCGTCGCTGGGACTGTTTCTGCTGAAATTTCCGTTTCCGGTGGTGGTGACGGCGGCGTTTGTCTTTCTGGGATTCCTGACGCATCTGTGGCACCCGCTGTGGATGCTGTTTCTGCTGATCCCCGTCTACTATATGTACGCCTGCTCACTGCGGGCGAAAACCCGGCGGGGACGGCTGGCGGTGACGCCCGTGGCCCCGGTCGCCGTGCTGCTGTTTCTGGTCACGGGCTTCGGCCTGCACCTGTGGAAGTACGCATGGATCGTATTCGTGCTGGTGTTCCTCTATTACTGGTACGTGATCGCCTACGCGAAGAACTGAAAGACGGCGCCCGCCAGCGCCGCCTTTTTAGGTTCATCGTTTTTTTGCTCATTTCCCAATACTGCGCAAGACGCCGTACTGCCTGAAAAAAGCAAGACGCGCCGGGTTTTCCGGCGCGTCCGCTTTTTGAGGAGATATTTATGAAGAAAAACGAGGAAGCATTTTGTCTTTCGACAGTTCACAGTATAAAACGGTCTGCTTAAAAAATCTTTAAATCAAAAAAATTCAAAAAAAATCCTTGTTTTTTCTTATGCGCAGCGCTGAAGCAAAAGGTGAAAAACCGCTTGCAAATCACGGGCTGAATATGGTATGCTGGTTTTGCCGGGTCATCCGGCAGATCATCAACAGAGGAGTATCGTTATGGAACAAGACGCAGGAAAAATCTGTCCCGTATGCAATACGGTCATTATGCCCAATGAAAACGTCAGGCGCTGCCCCCACTGCGGCGTCGCCTATCACGCGGACTGCTGGATCAAGAACGGCGGCTGCGTCACCCCGGGCTGCCCCGCCAACAGCGCAACCCCGTCCGCCCCGCCGCAGCAAAGCGCGCCACAGCCCGTCGCGCCGCCTGCGCCGCCCGTCGGCGCGCCTGTCAACGCCGCAGCCCCCGCGCCGGGGTCTGCCCCAACGCAGGGACCCGCCCCCGCCGCTTTCGCTGCGCCGCCCATTCCCACCGGCGTACAACCGGCGGCCCCAGCCGTCAAGGCGAAAAATCCCATCGTCGCCCATATCCTCGGCATCCTCAGCGGCATTCTTTCCATCGTGCTGGGGTGCGTCTGCTTCGGCATGAGAACCGGCAGCGGCTATTCCTATGAAACCTACGGCGGAGACGCCTACACGGGGATCCAGCAGGCGGCGGCGCAGACCGCGCAGAACACCGCCCACATGGCGGATATCGTCCGATTCGGCTTTGCCGGTTTGCTGATCGTGGTGGGCGTGGCCCTCATCGCGCTGTTTCTCGGCAAGATCATCGGGAGAGAAAAATCCTGACGAACCCGACGCCGGGAGGCACAACAAACTGCCGATCTTTTCCATCCCCATAAAAGCGCCGACGGCGCGGACCGCACACTGCCTGCGATCCGCGCCGTTTCCTTTTGTTTGTTTTTTCCTTCCCCGCGTGCCGAAAGGCCGTCAGCCGACGGTGACGCGCATCACGCCGAGGCCGCCGGAGAGATCCACCCGGTTGGGGCCGCTGCCGAAGGAGCCGCCCCGGGCGATCTTCTCGTTGTTGTAATAGCACGCGCCAAGGCCCATCTGGAAGGCCACGGTATAGTCGCTTTCGCTGCCCTCCAGCTGGATATCCACCGCGCCGACGGCGGCCCCCACCCTGCTGCTGCCCGTCAGCGCCGCCTTCACTTGTGTTGCCCCCGCGCCGCACTGCATCGTCAGGTTGTTGAGTCAGCCGCTTTTGATGGTGAACGCGCCGGCGCCGTTGCGGATCTCGGCGGAGGTCGTCGCCACCAGCCCTTCCAGCGTCGCGCTGCCCGCGCCCATCTCCAGCTCCAGCGTGCCGGTGCGCAGGGCCCGGGTGATCAGTTTGCCCGCGCCGAACTCGATATCCACGTCCTCAAAGGCATAGCCCTCCGGCACCACAACGGTCACGTCCATGCGCTTGCGCTCGCCGGCGGTAGGGTTGCTGTGGTCGTTTTCGATGGTCATAGCGCCGCCGACCGTTTCCACACGGATCACGGAGCTGTCATATTGCACGTCAAACTGCGCGCCGATCTCAAAGGTCAGGCTGCCGCTGGTCATTTCCACGTCCAGTTCCTTCGGTATATTTTCCGTAACGCCCGCCGGGGGCAGCACCGTGAAGGGCATCTGTGCGTCGTCGCTCTGCGGGGCAGCGGAGCTGCCGCTCTCCGTCGGCGCCTGCGGCTGATCGCTCGTCGCCTCTGTGACCTGCGGCTGCGTCGCGGCGGCGGTCTCACCGGCCAACGTGACGCTGCCGGAGGAGGACCTCCCCGCCCCGTCGGGTTTGTTCGTTTTGCTCTGCTGCCCCAGCAGAAACGCGATGGCCAGCAGCAGGATCGCCACGACGACCCCCAGCCCGATACAGACGTATTTTATCGTATTGTCGGATTTTTTCATCTGATTCAAACCTCCCGCGGCTACCGCCGCGCTTCAATAGGGTTTCTTACAACCGTATCATATCATAATACGCGGAAAGTTGCAACCGGATTCTGCGATCCGGGAAAAAATACCCGATTTTTCCGATTCGCCGGATCCGGGCGGCGTTTTCCGCCAATGGCCTTGACTAATTCTGATAATATGATATGATAAAAGAAAAAAGACAGAACAGGAGCGCGGCGCTATGGCGGCTTTTACCAAGATCTATTATTTCTTTATCAGCATCATCATGTCCATCTGTCTGACGCTGGATATCCCCATGCACGCCATCGGTCCCAAGGTGGACCTGAACGGCTATGAGATCGTTTGGCAGGATGAATTTGAGGGTACGGAGCTGGATACCACCAAATGGCACGGGCATGGACAGAATTTCGACGGCGTGCCCGTAAAATACTATGAAGGCGAGTACGGCGTCAGCGGTTATTCCTGCAGCGACTGTCTGGAAGTGAAGGACGGCTGCCTGACGATCTCCCTCCGCTATGAGGACGGCAGCAATCCTGACAGGCCGGAGGGTTACTATTTTGCCTCCATCGACACCCAGGGCATCGCGGAGTTTTCCTACGGCTATTTCGAGTGCCGCTGCAAGCTGGCCAAGGCCGTGGCGGGCAACTGCGCCTTCTGGCTGAACAGCCCGGTAGCCTACGATACCTCCGTCCCCAAGGAGGAGGGCAACGAGATCGACATTATGGAGAGCATGCGCTACGGCGTGGACCATGAAGGCAGCGTAGAGAACAACATCCACTACTTTGATTCCACCGGCCACCAGAAGCTGCACGCCCGTTGGGTGATCGTGGACGGCAACCCCTATGAGGAATTCCACACCTACGGCGTAAAGTGGGACAAGGGCGGCTATACCTTCTACGTGGACGGCAAAGAGTGCCGCAAGACCGATTTCGGCCTGGCCCACGGTCCGGAATACATCGTGCTATCCAACTTCATGCGCGACTTCAAGACCAAGCGCATCGAGGGCGCTTCCGCCGACTTTGTGGTGGATTACGTGAGAGTATATCAGCAGAAATAAGGAACGGACAAACAGAACACTTCAAAATTATATAACGGCGCGGGAGATACGCATTGTGCCTCCCGCGCCGGTTTTTTATTATTGTATTAACGATCCATTGAGGCGAAACACCGCATAAAATCAGACGCCGAACGGAAATCGGAATCGCATTGCGGGGCGGCTCACGGAGCCGCGCTACGATTATATGCCTGCGGCGATTAACGGCGCACGGCGCCGTGCTGCGATTGTATATCCACGGCGATTTGACGCAGCTGAGGCTGCGTGCTACGGTTCGCGGAAATACTTCACCGCCGCCTCGAACATGCGGATGTCGTAATTGCCGGGGACGTTCTTGTAAAGCCCCGCGCCGGTGCGTTCGCTGTGGCCCATCTTGCCGAAGACGCGGCCGTCGGGGGAGGTGATGCCCTCCACGGCGAACAGGGAGCCGTTGGGGTTGTACCGGATATCCATGGTGGCGACGCCCTCCGCGTCCACGTACTGGGTGGCGATCTGCCCGTTGGCGGCAAGCTGACGGATCAGGGCTTCATCGGCCAGGAAGCGGCCTTCGCCGTGGGAGATGGGCACGTTCACGATATCGCCCACGTTCATCAGGGACAGCCACGGGGACTTGTTGCTGGCGATGCGGGTGCGCACGATGCGGCTCTGATGGCGCGCGATGGTGTTGAAGGTCAGCGTGGGGCAGGTCGCGTCCGTGTCGATGATCTTGCCGTAGGGCACGAGACCCAGCTTGATGAGGGCCTGGAAGCCGTTGCAGATGCCGCACATGAGGCCGTCGCGGTTGTCCAGCAGGTCGGCCACGCCCTCCTTGATGGCGGCATTACGGAAGAAGGCCGTGATGAACTTGCCGCTGCCGTCCGGCTCGTCGCCGCCGGAGAAGCCGCCGGGGATGAAGACCATCTGGGCGGTCTTCAGCTTTTCGGCGAAGCCCTCCACCGAAGACTTGATATCGTCGGAGGTCAGGTTTTTCACCACGAAGATCTCCGGGTCCGCGCCAGCGTCCCGCATGGCCTTGGCGCTGTCGTATTCGCAGTTGGTGCCCGGGAAGGCCGGGATCAGCACCTTCGGCTTCGCCGTGCGGATAGCGGGGGCAGAGCGGTGGGGCGCTTCATAGGAGAAGGTCTCCGCCGCGCCCGTCTCCTTTACGTTGACGGGGTAGACGCCCTCCAGCTTGTCTTCATACAGGTTCAGCAGGTCGCCTGACGGGACGCTCTCGCCGCCGTAGGTGAAGGCGGGCTCGTCGGTGATCATGCCGATCACCGTGCCGCCGATATCCTCCGAGGTCTCCAGCAAAAAACTGCCGTACTGCCAGCTGAACAGGTCCGAAACGGGCAGATCCGGCGAAAAGGCGAAGCCGAAGCCGTTGCCGAAAGCGCACTTCATGACTGCCTCCGCAATGCCTCCCATGCCGGGGGTGTAGCAGGAGACCGCCTTGCCCTCGCGCAGCAGCGCGGTGACCTTATCGAACAGCGCCAGCAGGGACGAGGTGACGGGCAGGCCGTTTTTATCGGCTTCCGGCATCATCAGCACCACCCGGTTGCCGGCCTTTTTATATTCCGGCGAGACGACGGAGGCCGTCTTTTCGGCGGTGACGGCGAAGGACACCAGCGTGGGGGGCACGTCCAGATCCTCAAAGCTGCCGCTCATGGAGTCCTTGCCGCCGATGGCGCCCACGCCCAGGGCTTTTTGCGCCTCGAACGCGCCGAGCAGCGCGGCGAAGGGCTTGCCCCAGCGTTTGCCGTCTGCGCCGGGCTTTTCAAAATATTCCTGGAAGGTGAGGTACACGTCCTCAAATTTCGCGCCGGAGGCGATCAGCTTGCTGACGGATTCCACCACCGCCAGATATGCCCCGTGGTAGGGGCTTTTTTCCATGATAAGGGGGTTGTAGCCCCAGGCCATCAGAGAACAGGTATCGGTATGTTTTTTCTCCACGGAGATCTTCTGCGCCATGGCCTGAATGGGGGTAAGCTGACGTTTGCCGCCGAAGGGCATCAGCACCGTGCCCGCGCCGATGGTGGAGTCGAAGCGCTCCGAAAGGCCCCGCTTGGAGCAGACGTTCAGGTCCGCGGCCATGGCCTTCATGTTGTCGGCAAAGCTGCCGGTCACTTCCCTCTGATAGGCCTTGGGGGCGGCGGGGGTGACGGTGATATGCTTCTCCGCGCCGTTGGAGTTGAGGAACTCCCGGCTGATATCCACGATGGTCTTACCGTTCCAGTGCATCACGAGGCGCGGCTCCGCCTGTACGGCCGCCACAGGGCAGGCCTGCAGGTTTTCTTCATGGGCAAGGGCGAGGAACGCGTCCACGTTCTCCTTTTCCACCACGACCGCCATGCGCTCCTGAGATTCGCTGATGGCCAGCTCCGTGCCGTCAAGGCCCTCATATTTTTTCGGAACGGCGTTCAGGTCGATGACGAGGCCGTCCGCCAGCTCGCCGATGGCGACGGAAACGCCGCCCGCGCCGAAGTCGTTGCAGCGCTTGATCATGCGGGTGGCCGCCGGGTTGCGGAACAGCCTTTGCAGCTTGCGCTCCTCCGGGGCGTTGCCCTTCTGCACCTCCGCGCCGCAGGTCTCCACCGAGTGGGCGTTGTGGGCCTTGGAGGAACCCGTCGCGCCGCCGATGCCGTCCCGGCCGGTGCTGCCGCCGAGAAGGATCACCACGTCCCCGGGGGCGGGCACTTCCCTTCTCACGTTTTCCGCCGGGGCCGCCGCGATGACCGCGCCGATCTCCATGTGCTTGGCGGCGTAACCGGGATGGTAGATCTCATCCACGACGCCGGTGGCGAGGCCGATCTGGTTGCCGTAGCTGGAATAGCCCGCCGCGGCGGTGGTGACCAGCTTGCGCTGGGGCAGCTTGCCGGGGATGGTCTGACTGACCGGCACGGTGGGGTCGGCGCAGCCGGTGATGCGCATGGCCCCGTAGACGTAAGCCCGGCCGGAGAGCGGGTCGCGGATGGCGCCGCCGATGCAGGTGGCCGCGCCGCCGAAGGGCTCGATCTCTGTGGGGTGGTTATGGGTCTCGTTCTTGAACAGCAGCAGCCAGGGCTCCGTCACGCCGTCCACGTCAACGTCCAGCTTCACGGTACAGGCGTTGATCTCTTCGGATTCATCAAGCTTTGGCAGCTTGCCCGCTTTTTTCAGGTATTTCACCGCCACGGTGGCGATATCCATCAGGCAGACGGGCTTTTTCACGCCGAGGCTCTCACGGGTGGCGAGGTAGTCTTCATAAGCGGCCTGCAGCAGCTCGTCCTCGAACTTCGCGCCGTCGATGACGGTCAGGAAGGTGGTGTGGCGGCAGTGGTCGGACCAGTAGGTGTCGATCATGCG
>CAMVNL010000051.1 GCA_947168785.1 uncultured Clostridia bacterium
TTTTTGCCGCAAAACGGCAAAAAACGGCGTTATGATCGTTTTATTAATGCGGCAGAACAACCTTTCTTATTTCCAACTATTTAATTGCCGCATTAATAAAAACACGACGTCCCCCTGCATTAAAAGAAGAAGCTTCCCTCGCGGAAATGGCGAGGGAAGCTTCTTTGATGGGTGTGAATGCGGCTGCTCCATTTTGCCGTTCATCCGCCTCTCACATATAAGCCGGAATGACTGCTCCGTCAATTCATACTTGAACACTTCTGCTTGCCTGAACGCCGCAATACGGCGTCGGAAATCCTCGACAGGCGACAGTCTGCCTTGCGGTTCCTTCCTTGTTGCGGCGTTGATCCGGCGCATCAATGATCCACGATCAAATTGGCGGAGCAGTTAAACGGTATCACGGTCGGGAAATGAAGCCGCTGTCAATTGCGGAAGCGGGCGAGGAAATCCTTCGTCTCCTGATGCTGCGGGTTGCCGAAGACCTCGGCAGGGGAGCCGGATTCGAGGATCACGCCGTTGTTCATGTAGACGACCTTGTTGCTCACGTCCCGGGCGAAGGCCATCTCGTGGGTCACCACCAGCATGGTCATGCCGTCGTCCGCCAGCTGCCGCATAACGGTCAGCACTTCGCCCACCATTTCCGGGTCCAGCGCGCTGGTGGGCTCGTCGAACAGCAGGATATCCGGGTCCATGGCCAGCGCCCGGGCGATGGCCACCCGCTGCTTCTGCCCGCCGGAAAGCTGGCGGGGCTTGGCGTTGATGTAGGGGGCCATGCCCACCTTGGTGAGGTATTTCATGGCCTGCTCTTTTGCCTCTTCCTTGCCGCGGTGCAGCACGCGGGTCTGGCCCACCATGCAGTTTTTCAGCACGCTCATGTTGTTGAAGAGGTTAAAGCTCTGGAACACCATGCCGACCTTGGTGCGGTAGGCGGGGGCGCCGCCCTTGATCTTTTTGATGTTTTCGCCTCGGTAGATGATGTCGCCGGAGGTGGGCGTTTCCAAGAGGTTTACGCAGCGCAGCAGCGTTGACTTGCCGGAGCCGGAGGCCCCGATGATGCTGGTCACGTCGCCGGGGGACACGGTGAAGTCGATATCCCGCAGCACCTCATGCTTGCCGAAGGATTTGGAAAGGTGACGGATCTCAAGAATGGTCTCGCTCATCGGTGCATGTCCTCCTTCCGCTCTTTTTTGACGTAAGTCGTCATGCCGCTGGTCAGGGCCAGGGTGTCGGTGGTGGCAATGTCAAAGTTCTGGGGGCCGTCCAGCTTGCGTTCCCACCAGCGCAGCAGCACAGAGCACACGATGGTCATGCACAGGTACATGGCCATCTCAATGACGGCGGAGGGGAAGTAGACGAACTTGGCGCCCACGATGGCCTTGTGCACCGCGAACAGCTCCGTATAGCCGATGATGAACATGACAGAGGTATCCTTGATATTGATGATCAGGTTGTTGCCGATCTGGGGGATGATGTTGCGGATGGTCTGGGGCAGGATCACGCTGGTCATGGTCTTGAAGTGGTTCATGCCGATGGCCTTCGCGCCCTCGGTCTGGCCGGGATCAATGGACATGATGCCGCCGCGCACGGTTTCCGCCATGTACGCGCCGGTGTTGATGGAAACCACAAGGTAGGCCGCGGGGGTCACGTCAAGCCGCGCGCCGTTGCCGAAGAAATAGGGCAGGCCGAAGAAGATGAACACCGCCTGCAAAATCATGGGCGTCCCGCGGAAGACCTCCACGTAGATGCGGATGACAGCCCGCAGCACCATCAGCAGCGCCTTTTTGACGGGGTTGTCGTCCTTGGCGTAGGGGATGGTCTGCAAAACGCCGCAGGCAAGGCCGATGATGCAGCCCACCGCCGTGGCGGCCACGGCCAGCAGGATGGTCTTCCCCGCGCCGGTCAGGTACTGTGAATAACCGCTCGCCCAGGTGGAGGAGACGTCCTGGATGAGCTGGGATAACTTGTCCATAATCAATTACACCTTTTTTGTGAAATGATGAAAGAAGAAAGATGAAAGATGAATGTCGGAAGCCCTGCCGGGCTTGATCATATCGATCAAAACGCGAAGCGTTTTCCGATTTTGATCTTTGATCTTTCCTCTTTCATCTTTTTAACGCATCGCCGCCCGCGTCAACATAACGCAGGCGGCGCGAGGTTGTCGGGAATCTTATTCGCTCAGGGGCTGAATCGCGGTGGCGTCTGCCATGATGGCGTTGAAGTCGTCGGCGGTCATGCCTTCCAGCGCGGAATTGATGGCGTCCTTCAGCACGGTGTTGCCCTTCTGCATGGAGATACCGATGTTGATATCGCCCTCGTCCACCTCAAAGTCGTCGTCGGAGCCGGAGAAGTCAAGGATGGTGAGGTCCGGATAGGCAACCAGAGCGCCCTGGGCGGTGGGCATGTCGCAGCAGACAAAGTCCACTTCGCCGGTCTCAAGGGCCATCAGCATCAGGGGAGCGCCGTCCTTGGCGGTCTTGATGTCAGCGCCTTCGATCTGGGGCAGGCAGGTATCGTACCAGATGGTGGAAGCCTGGGAGGTGCAGGAGTGGCCCGCCAGTTCGGACTTGCCCTTGGCGGCAGCCAGCTCGGAATCGGCCTTGGTGACGCACACGATGGAGGCGTAGAGATACGGGCCGGCGAAATCGACCTGCTCCATTCTGTCCGCGGTCATGGACTGGCCGGCGATGACCGCGTCAACCTGACCGGTCTGCACCGCGGGGATCAGGGAATCCCAGTCCAGACGGACCACTTCCAGATCCCAGCCGTTCTTTTCGCAGATCTTCTTGGCGATCATGATGTCGTAGCCGTTGGCGAACTCGTTGGTGTCCTTGATGGGCACGGCGCCGTTGGCGTCGTCCTGCTGGGTCCAGTTGTAGGGCGCGTAGGCGCATTCCATGGCGACGGTCAGCACGCCGTCTTCCACACCGGAGGCCACGGGCGTGGCGGAAGCGTCGGTGCCGGTGGAATCGTCCGTATTGGCCTTGCCGCAGGCGGCGAACAGGCACAGGACCATGGCGAGAGAGAGAACAAGCGCAAGTACTTTTTTCATGTTGGTTTTCCTTTCTGCTTTTCAGCATGTGATACTGATACCTGATTAAAACTGACACAGAGGCACGAGCAGAATTATCGCAGAACAAGGCAGACGACGCAGGCGGGCTGTCGCCCGGCAAGGAGGATAACGCAGTTCCGCGGTAATTATGCCGTGTAGAATGTCATGTTTTTATCAGGGATTAGTATGATATTACGTAAAAAAAGGAACCGCCTGAAACGCGGTCCCATAGCAACATAAGGGCTGTTATGATAGCGCTCCATAAGAATAAATTCCAATGACAGTACGCGACGTATTTCCCCGCGTACCAGATCCGGCGGCCAAGGCAGCCCCCTTCTCTTCGGCGTGAGCCCCTTTCCATCCGCCATTCAGCCTTTTACGGCGGATCTACTCCTGACGCACGCGCCTCTATCTCAAGCTATTCCATTTTTTAACGCCAATAGCATACCACCGCGTTATTTGTTTGTCAATAGTTATTTCAAAGTTGTAACTGAGGCAGTAGGCAATAGGCAGTAGGCAGTAGGCAATAGGCAGTAGGCAATAGGCAGTAGGCAATAGGCAATAGGCAATAGGCAATAGGCAATAGGTAATAGGTAATAGGCAACAACTAATCACTATCCACTAGTCACTAGTCACTAGCCACTAACCACTAACCACTAACCACTAACCACTAACCATTAACCACTAACCACTATTCACTTCCACTCATGCGCCTTGGGGGGATTGGGGCAGTCCATGCAGTTGTCGACGCGGTAGGTGGGGGCCCCCCAGCGGACGGCGTTTTTGATGATTTTCTGCACGTTGGGGTCGTAATAGGTGGGGTAGGTCTCATGGCCGGGCTGGAAGTAGAAGACCCTGCCGTTGCCCCGCTGCCAGGAACAGCCGGAACGGAACACCTCGCCGCCGGTGAACCAGCCGATGAAGACGGTCTCCTCCGGCGTGGGGATGCCGAAGGGCTCGCCGTAGGTCTCTTCGCCGGGCAGCTCAAAATATTTGCCGACGCCCCGCGCCACCGGATGATAGGGGGCGCTGACCCAGACGCGCTCCATGTCGTCGCTCTCCCGCCAGATCAGGGAGCAGCTGGTGCCCATCAGCTTCATGAAGGGCTTTGATTTGTGGGCGGAGTGCAGGAAGAGCGCGCCCATGCCGTTCAGCACCTCTTCATAGACCATCTCCGCAATCTCGTCCGGCACGTCGCCGTGGGCCATGTGGCCCCACCAGACGATCACGTCGGTCTTTTTCAGGATCTCCCGTGTGATGCCCTCGCGGATGTTCTCCAGCGTGACGGTGGTAACGGAAATATCCTCTTCCTTGCCGAGGAATCCGGCGATGGCGGTGTGGATCCCCTCCGGATAGATCGTGCTCGCCCGGCAGTTCGGGTCTTTTTCGTGACGGAATTCGTTATATACCAATACGTTGATCATGTTTCTTCTCCTTTTTCCTGATCATACTCCTGAACTTTTGTTTGCGCCGCGCTGTGAAATGCGGAATCCGGCCGTCTGGGCTGCTTCCGGGTTATACTTCCGTCCGCCATGACCGCAGCAGGGCGATCTCTTCCGCATAGCCGGGCAGCTCGTTGGGCGTTTCCAGACAGAAGGGCAGCTCCCGCAGGGCCGGATGGTTGACGACGGCGGCAAAGGCCTGCGCGCCGATGTACCCTTCCCCGAGCTTTTCATGCCGGTCCTTATGGCTGCCGAGGGGATTTTTGCTGTCGTTGACGTGAACGGCCTTCAGGCGGGACAGGCCCACGATCCGGTCGAACGCCTCCAGCACGCCGTCAAGGTCGCCCACGATATCGTAACCGCCGTCGAACACGTGGCAGGTGTCGAGACACACGCCGAGGTTGGCGTTGTCCTCCACCTTTTCAAGGATGGCGGCCAGCTCTTCAAAGCGCGCGCCGACTTCGCTCCCCTTGCCGGCCATCGTCTCCAGCAACACCGGCGTTTTGAAACGGCCCGCCTCCATGCGGTTCAGGGCGTCGGCGATCAGGGCGACGCCGGTCTCGCTGCCCTGGCCCACGTGGCTGCCGGGGTGAAAATTATACACCACGTTATCCACGGCCTCCAGCTTTTGCAGGTCGCTTTTCATGGCGTCGAAGGAAATCTGACGGATATCCTCCCGCGCCGCACAGAGATTATAGACGTAGGGGGCGTGAGCGATCGCCGTGCCGATGCCGTTGGCGGCGGCAAATTCGTTGTAGGCGGCGATATCCTTTGCGCTCCATTCCTTTGAGGCGTAGCCCCGGGGATTGCCGGTAAAGAACTGAAAACCGCTGCCGCCCAGCGACAGAATTTCTTTTGCCATTGCCATAAAGCCTTTGGAGAAGGACAGATGGCATCCGATGGTGAACATAAGTGATGCTCCTTTCCGTTGTGGATTCTTTCAGTCGGAAGTCGTGAGTCGTGAGTCGTAAGTCGTAAGAGCCCTCCGGGCGATCCTGTTGATTGACGGGTTTTGACAGGCATCCGTTTATCAGAACGGTACGTGAGATTGTGCCGTTTCCCCGACAGAGGAAAACAACTCTTTCTTACAACTTACAACTTAAAACTTGCGACTTACGACTTGCGACTTACGACTGCTGTGAAATCTGCGATTTCACAGCTCCCTGTATTTCGCCATCATGCCGCTGAACAGGTCCTTAGTGGTGGGCGGGGTGCAGGTGATGGCGTTGGCTCCGGCGTCGATGGTCCTCTGAACGGATTCCTCCGTGTTGCCGCCGCTGGCGATGATGGGCACGTCCGGGAATTTTTCGCGGATGCTTCTGACGATCTCCGGCGTCTGCTGCGCCCCGGCCACGTTGAGGATCGACGCGCCGTGGTCCAGCCGGGACCGAATATCCGTATCCTCTTTGATGACGGTGATGATCACGGGGATATCCACCGCGGCCGCCACGTCGTAAAGGTTGTCGTCAGAGATCGGGGCGTTGAGCACCACGCCCATGGCGCCCTGCATTTCCACGTCCTTGGCAAGGGAGACGGTGCGCGCCCCTTTGGTGGTGCCGCCGCCCACCCCGGCGAACACCGGGATATAGGACGCCTTGATAATGGCGTCGCTGATGGCCTGCTGCGGCGTGAAGGGATAGACCGCGAACACCGCGTCGGCGTCGCAGTTGCGGATGATGGCAAGGTCGGTGGTGAACACCAGCGACTTGATCCGCCGCCCGTAGATCACGATGCCGCTGGCGGAAAAACACGCCTTGGGCATGGGCAGGATATTGTGCCGCAAGGGACTATTCACCTGCGGCGCGATTTTTTTCTGCTGTTCCATGTCGTCAGCCCCTTTTTTCTTTTATTATACCAAAAAAAACTGAAACAGGGATGAAATGATTGCGAATAACAGGTTTGAGGTTCAAGGTTTGAGGTTTAAGGTTGCAGATACCAGACAACACCCTTCACCTCACACCTCACACCTCACACCTCAAACATTCTCCTCATACACCGCGATGAGGCGCCGCTTCTGCTCCGCCGTCAGGGGAGCGAAGGGCTTGCGGCACTCGCCGAGGGAAAGGCCGAGGTGGTTGCAGATCGTTTTGCAGGAGGGCATGACGCCGTATTTCAGCAGCTCGGCGATCACGTTGTTGGCCCGGCGCTGTTCCGCCTGCGCCGCCGCCAGATCCCCGGCGCGGAAGTACTTTTCAATGGCGATATATTTTTCCGCCATGAAGTTGTAGGTGCTGCCGATGCCGCCGTCCGCCCCGGCGACAAGGCCTGAAAGGAACATTTCATCGTAGCCGTTGAAGATCACCGCGTCGCTGCGGAAGGCCTTCAGCCGTTCCAGCATGAAGAAGTCGGAGCTGGTGTGCTTCACGCCGAGAAAACGCGGATCGGAGAGGAACTCCGTGAACTGCTCCGTGGTCAGCTTGACCCCCGCCGCCGTGAAGTTATAGATGAGCACCGGCAGACCGGCCTCCGCCAGGGCGAAGTAGTAGCTCTTGATCTCGTCAAACGAAAAGCCGTAATAGAAGGGCGGCACGCTGCTGATGGCGTCGGCGCCGGCGTCTTTGGCGTGGCGGGCCAGGTCCATGGCCAGGTCCTGACCGATGCAGCCCACGTGGGCGATGATCGCGGCTTTGCCGCCTGCCTCCTTGCAGACCGTCTCCAGCACCTTTTTCCGTTCCTCATGGCTCAGCAGGAAGGCCTCCGACGTGGAGCCGCAGACGTAAAACCCGTTGACGCCCTTATCCAGATTGAACCGCACCAGCTCCCGCAGCGCGTCGTAGTTGACCGCGCCGGAGGCGTCAAAGGGAGTGAGCAGCGCCGGGAAAACCCCGTGAAACAGTTCGTGCATGACAGTAATCTCCTTTTGATTGATTCCTGCTCCATTCTACCCTATCGTCGTGAAAAGGTCAAGGCGAAACGGGATAAAAAACGCACGGATCGCGATAAGGGCCTGCGCTCTCTCCGGCTGCGCAATGCGAATCCCTCCTGCCGGCCTCGCCGCTTTCCTTGATGAACCGTGAAAAAAATCCCCGCGGCAGCCTGTGCCGCAGGGGAAACGACGTTTTTTCCGTTCACTCGTCTTCTTTTGCCTGTTTTTTCTGTTCCTTCGCCCGGAGCTTTTCTTCCTTCATGCGCTGTTTTTCCTCTTTTGCGCGCAGCTTCTCCTCTTCCTCCCGCATGGATTCCATATCCTCGCGGCGGCGCTCCTCGGCCCTGGCGATGCGCTTTTCCTGCTTTTCCAGCGCCTTGGCGGCTTCCTCCGCCCTGACGCGCTCCTCTTCGGCCTTCAGGCGTTCTTCCTCCGCCTTTTCATACTCCCGGAACACCCGCTGCTGGGCCTCCTTGGCCCGCTCTTCCGCTTCTTTTGCCCGCCGGGCGGCCTCCTCGGCCCGTTGCAGCGCCTCCTGTTCCTGCTTCGCGTGCAGCTCCTTCTGGCGTTCCTCCTCGCCCTTCAGCCACTCGATGGTGTCCTTCAGGCTCTCTTCCAGCGGACGGGGCGAATACCCCAGCTCCCGCTGGGCCTTGGCGTAGGAGAAGTTGCAGTTGGAGCAAAGCTTGCGGATGGCGTAGCGGGTGAACAGGGGCGTTTCGTCCGACGCCTTGTAATAGACCTCCATCACGGGGGCGGCCATGTCGATGAGCCGTTTGCCCAGTTTGAAGCGCGGCGGTTTGTTGCCGCTGGCCTTTGCCAGCGTGCGGATGAACTCATCCACGGTGCAGGACTTGTTGCAGAGGATATAGACCTCTCCCGCGCCGCCTTTATCGCCCGCCGCCACGGTTCCCTTGGCCACGTCCCGCACGTCCACGAAGTTGTAGCCGCCGAAGGTCATGGTGATGGGAAACTTGCCCGTGGAGAACATGCGGATCATACTGCCCACGCTTGACACCTTGAAATCGTAGGGGCCCATGCAGGCGCTGGGCTGGCAGACCACCGTCTCCAGCACGCCGGGCTTGTTGGCGTCCAGCACCAGCTGGGTGGCCTCCGCCTTGGTCTTGGCGTAGGTGCCCTCCAGCTTGTCGGGATCGTAGTGGTAGACCTCCGTCATCTCCTGATTGTCCGGCAGGGGAACGTAGGTATCCACCGAGGACATATACACCACGCGCTTCACGCCGCACTTGCGGGCGGCCCGCAGCACGTTTTTGGTGCCGTTGACGTTGATGTTGTAGACGTGCTCCTCATGGCCGGGCTTGATCTCCACGCATCCGGCGATGTGATAGACGATCTCCACGCCCTCAAAGGCCCGGATCAGGGACTCGTAGTCCGTGATATCGCCCTTGACCTTTTCGCAGCGCATCCCTTCAAAAATACCCGGGTCCTTCCGCAGAATGATCCGCACGTCGCGGTCGTCGTAATTCTGCAGCTCCTTCAGCAGGGCAAAGCCCACGTGGCCCGTGGCCCCCGTCATACAGCAAAGTTTTTTGTTCACACCGATCTCTCCAATAAAAATATTTCCTTTCAGTTTATTTTCTCTTCCCAAATATCGTAGCGCGGCACCTCAGTGCCGCTTTTCACGCAAACAAGTGTTGCAAAAGAACGTATGGTGCTTCCCGGCGTTTTCAGATAGAATGTAACCCTTGCGCCATAGCGGCACTGAGGTGCCGCGCTGCCGTACAAAAACGCCCGGCGTGATCGTTATTCCGTCAACACAAACGTCAGATCGTTCACGTTCGTCCCGGTTGGCCCGGTGACGATCAGCGTATCGGCGGCTTGCAGCGCGTGGTAGGAGTCGTTCTCTTCCAGCGCCGCCTCCGGCGAGACGCCGGCGTTTTGCATGGACTGATACGTTTTGCCGTCCGCGTAGCCGCCCGCGGCGTCGGTGGGGCCGTCCGTTCCGTCGGAGCCCACGGAACAGAAGGCGATCCCCTCCCGGCCTTTCAGGGTGATGGCCGCCGTCAGCGCCAT
>CAMVNL010000052.1 GCA_947168785.1 uncultured Clostridia bacterium
GAGCACCTGACTCTTAATCAGGGTGTCCAGGGTTCGAGTCCCTGATGGTGTACCAGCATGGCCCGTTGGTCAAGTGGCCTAAGACTCCGGCCTCTCACGCCGGCAACATGGGTTCGAATCCCGTACGGGTCACCACTTTCAAACAACGCATCTGCGTTCATATATCGTTTCTGCATTATACGCGTAAGCGTGTAATATAGTCGGTGTCTATAGCATTGAGGTCCCACCCGTTCCCATCCCGAACACGGTAGTTAAGCTCAACTGCGCCGAAGATACTTGGCGGGCAGCTGCCCGGGAAAATAGGTCGTCGCCGACACAAAAAGAGCGTATCCGAAACGGATACGCTCCTTTTTTATTCCGCCCTGCTCAGGAAAGGCCCAGTCTCGCGGCGATCAACGCCACCAGCAGCGTACACACCGCCTGCACCACGGCGGAGACCGTCTGAGTATTGAACCTGGACCGCTCGTCCAGCTTGGCCTTGATATAGCTGAGGTCGGTACGGATCACCGCAAAATCGGTATCGCCCTTGGCGAGCTGCGCCTCATGCCGGTCGATGACCGTTTCAAGCTTCTTCACCGCCTCGCAGGGGCAGCCTTCGGGAATCGCCATCAGAATCCCTCCCGGTTGGTGGGGTCGTTGAACACCCCGAAGGCCGCCAGCACCGCGCCGACGGAGGCGGCGATCTCCCGGAAGCCCTCGGCCGTGATCCCCATCCGTGGCCACAGGTCAAACGCCGAGCAGACCGTCATCAGGCAGCCCAGTACCGCCGCCCACAGGACCCGGCTTTTCAGCCGGTCCCGCAGCGCCCATTTTCCGTTCATGCCGATTCCTCCTTGATGATCGCGTCAAACCCCGCGCTTTTCAGCTTTTTCACCATGGCCTCCGCGTTGGCCTTCACGCCGTAATAGCCCACCTGCACGCGGTAGTGCTTCCCGGGTGCGGCAGAAGCCGCGGGGGCCGCCTTTTTCTCCTGCGCTTCGATCTCCGCCAGATACGTCTTGACCCGGTTCACGAACGCGCTCCAATGGGGCAGGATATAGGCGGGGCAGTATTTCTTCGGGTACCAGTCCCGGTGGGTCTTCAGCCGGTCGATCCCAAGGCCGTACCGATGCAGCAAAATCGCCGCGAGGCGTGCACCGCGCTCCTCCGCCAGCTTGTCGCTGCTGCTGCCGCTGCCGTCCATAATGATCTCGACGGCGACGCTCTTCGTGTTGCCGGGGCCGTTGACGCCGTCCGCAGCGTGCCAGCCCACCGTGTCGTCGGCAAGGATATGCCAGCAGTCCGTTTCGTCGATATAGTAGTGGACCACCACGTCGCCCATGTTGTTATTGTAGGTGGCCCGGGCGTATTGCTCCGCGTCGTTGGTGCCCGCCGCCTCGTTGATATCCGGTGTGTTGTGGATCGTGATGTATTCCGGCTTATGATCCTTTGTCGCCAGCTTGCGGTTACTGTAATACTTCACGCCGCTGCCTGCGCCAATCAGTTTTTCTTTGACAGTAAGCCCATACAAGCTATTGATTTTGTCCGGGTGCAAAAACGCCATCGCCATCCTCCTCATTCTTCTGTCCGGTCAAAACGATGTACTGCGCCGCAGAAATCCATCCCTTCCTTACAGCGTCCCGCACACGATTGACGTTCCACAATCCTTTTTCATAGTAGGTTTTCACTTTGTCAAATCGGTCTGTCGCCATCGGTTTCATATTCCTCCAGTTCCACATCCGTCATCATGGCAAGATATTCCAGATCTGCGACTGTCTTCTCCATTTGCATCCGCAGCTGCTCGTTCCGGCGGCGTTCCCTCAGCAGTTGTTCTTTTGTTCCCAGATAAGTAAACATATCGGCGTCCTCCTTATACGATATTGCAGGCGGGTGAAACCCCGCCGTTGCCGACAGCGCCGATAAAACTTAACTCGCCGGCGGTTCGGACAATCCGGAAGGAGTAGCCATCCTGGCAGTTGGACGTCCGCAGCCACCACAGCTGTGGTATGCCGTTGAAATACTTGATCCGGTTAGCGTCTGCGCCGGTCCCGGCGGCAGACAGTTCGCTGCCGTCGCTGTAATAGTCGTAAGCGCCGCCTTCATCAACGTCATTTTCTCTTCCCGCAAAAACCTCTTCACGGGATGGAAGAAAAAACGTTTCCGTTGTAACGTCAACGCCTCCGCCGTCACAAACAGTATCCCTTGCGGTCCTTTTTGTGACCTCGCCGACCGCAGCCAGAAAATCAGGATCGAGGTCTTTCATCCACCCGGTCTCCGAAGCAGCCCAGGCCGGCTTTCTGTCCCACGGATTCTGCGGTGACCAGACGGCGCCTGCCGCACTGCTGCTGTTCAGGAACTGCCGGATGGCTGATTCCTTATAATTGCTGTTGCCGACCAACGCTCTCTGAATACAGTTAAAACCGTTCTGCTTCGTATGATTGCAGGTGCCGAGAAAAGTGCCGCCGCTCCCTTCGCACATTTCTGCCGTTTCAATGACCAAATCAGAGGCGCCTCCGCTGTAGGTGCTGATCGTTCCGTCGGCCAAGTGAGCGTTATATGCCTGATTCATCACGATCTGCCCACCGGCGGGAAGCGGCTTCGTCAGTGTAAACTGGATCGTTTTTCCCACGTCGCCGCTGGTCCAGGGATGCGCGCCGAGCGTAAAATAGTATGTGCCCGGCGAAAGGCCGTTCTCCGAATAATAGAACGCCTCACGAGCGTCAGCCTGCAGCTGCAGGCCATATCTGCTATGCAGCTGCAGCGTCATCGTGTGATTCAGACGACTGTCCGCCGGCACGTCATGATCAAAACCGATCACGTCCCAGATCAGGGTTGTGCCGTTCGCCCCTCCCTTTCGGCATTCGAGCTGATCGCCGACTGCGAAGACCTTCGGCGCAAGCCCCGCCCTGACGAGCTCCTGCACCTGCTTCCATGAGGTTGGTTTGATATCACCGCACAGTTTCTGCCAGGCTTGCCAGCCGCCGGAATACCCGCGATGCCGTACAAATATCTCCGGCAGAACATATGACGGATTGGTAATAAAAACCTGAACGCCATAACGCAGTACGGAAGCGGAAATCCTGACTGAACCGTACTCAACGACAGTAAAAGCCCGCAGATCGTCTGTATCCAAAGGCGGTTTGTTCAGAATCGTTTCCGCCAGATCGGAGGTATCGCAGCGCCACACACCGTTATCCAAGGCATCCAGATCGGCGCAGCTTGGCAGCTTCACCCCCGTAACGCCCATATTCAAAGCGGTAAAGATCCCGTTCGGGTCAACGCTGACCCTGCCGGAGGAAACCGTCAGGCCGCTGCCTGCGCACATCAGGCCGGGCGTGCCGGCCGTTGCCAAAGGAAGCTTGTCCGCCGTGACGATCTTTTTCCATTCGCCCCAATTGCCGGTCTCACTGACGTGCCCCTCCGCGTCATAATACCCTTCATTTCTGGACCGGAGGTAGACCGTGCCGTTGGCGGCCAGCGACGGAAAGATCATCTGCACGCCGTAGCGCGCCTTGTGGCGTTCCTCCTCCTCAATGCCGCCCATCTGCACCAGCATAAAGACCTTTTCCTCTTCCGTCATCTCCGGCGGCAGGCGCGATACGCCGTTTGCGCTCACCAGCCGTTCGGCAAGCTCTTCTTTATCGCAGCGGTACACGCCGTTCTGAATAAAGTTGATATCCAGCGTCTCATCCGGATAGTCCTCATAAGGATAATCCTCATAGTCCAGTCCGTGGGGCAGCATCCGAGACAGGAGATACCCTTCCGCGCCAAGCGTGGCGGCGGTCACCGTGTGCATGTGGGCCTTGCCGTCGCCGGGCTGCAGCCAGTAGCTGCCGTAGGGAACGCCGTCCGGGTCGGTGACGAACTTGTTGCTGACCCGGTTGCCGAACCAGAGGCGGTCGTCGGTGGAGGAGGTAAAGGAGGTCAGCCGCGCCGCCTTCGTGCTGTTGAAGGCGTTGGAATAGGGCTTGGAGAAGAAGCACTCCACGTAGGGGTTATCCGTACCGGAGTTGTTCATCATCCCCCTGAGCGTGGAGATGCGGATCGTATTCCGGCCGCTGCCCTCGGGATAAGCGCCGGCGCACTCCACCACGTAACCCCATTCCGGGCCGCTGTTGGGCCCGTGGTCCACCGCGGAGAAGGTGATCCCACCGTATTCGGACGCCCCCACGGCGTTCAGCCGGTCCAGACTGCGCAGATAAAAACCGCAGTGGCTGATGCGGCGGTAGTTTTTGCTCTGCGGGCGGGAGAAAAACAGCAGATCGCCCTCCTCCAACTCCTGGAAGGCCTCCTCCGAGACCTTTTCCGCCGGATAGTAAAAGCCGTTGCCCGCGCCGCGGGTCAGCACGCGCTTCAACGGGTTGCCGCTGTGGTCCTGAATGAACGCCATATAATAGGTATAGATCAGGTTCTTGAAGTCCATCGTGTAGGGCTTTTCGTGAATATTCCCCTTTTCGGTGGAGTAAGCCAGCATCACGCTGTCCTTCAGCGTCAGTCCGCCGCGGATGAACTCCCATTTCGAGGCGTTCCAGGGGCCGTTGCCCGTGGCGGCAACGCAGCGGTAAAGGGAGCCGTCCACCAGCGCGTATTCGCCCGGCGCATAGGTTTTGCTCTCTTCATACCGCATATACTTCAGCGAGAATTCCGGCACGGAAAGCGCCTCCCAGTGCTGCGGGTCAAAGGCGCCCTCCGCCGTGCTGACGCATCGGTACGCCGTTCCCTGATAAATCACGAGATCCCCCGGCGCGTACGTTTTCGCGCTGTCAAAGACCGTGCAGCCGCCCCCGACGATATGGCAGTCCAGCAGATCGAAGGCCTTTTTATAAGGCGAGGAGAGGTAATCGCGGCACTTGGTGATCAGCGCCAGAAAGCCGGAGCAATTGCAGTAGACCTTGTGATAGCCGCCCTGGGTTCGCTCGTTCCACGTAAAGGGGTCCCGCCCCTGATTGTAAAGATGCAGGTAGCTTCTGCCCGTGTCGTTATACACGGCGGCAAAGCGGTCCGTCCCGACAGAGCGGGACACGCAGTCACAATCCGCCTCCCGCACCAGATAGGAGGCAATACACCGGACGGTATCGTCCAGATAGGCCTCCCGGTCGGTACCGGCGGTCAGCGCGACGTTTTTCTCCGCTTTCGCCGCCAGCATGGCGTCAATGGCGGCTTTGCGGTAATAGAGATCGTCGTGGGCATGGGTCAGGAACTGCTGATAGAGCTGCGTGGGATCGTTGAGGCCGTCCGGTGCTTCCGGATCGTCCAGATTGCCTGCGGTTCCCGCTTCCCCCGGCGAACCGCCATCCAGAGAGACGGAGGGAAAGACCGTATATTCCTGCACAGCGCTCTTGCGGATAAACGTATCCCCGTCGTAGACCACCAGCTGCGCCAGCAGTATGCCCGGCCCGTCCAGCAGCGCGCCGGGGAGGTAATAATCCGTCCTGCCGTCCGTAAAGGTCAGCGGATCCGTGACGTAGCGCTTCCCCTCCGGCGTCAGAAACGCCAGCCGGGAGGCGTATCCCGCCAGATCCTCATCGGTCGTCACCCGCAGCGCCCGCGAGCCGTGTTCTCCGGCGTTCAGCCGGTCAAACAGTTTTGTGATCGTCATTTTTTCACCTCACACCAGCAGACGCAGCAGCGAATAGTTGCCGTACTTCGCAAACAACGCCGCCACGTCGTAAAGCTGGTCTTTTCTCATACGGCTCACGTCCACGCCCAGAGCCGCCAACCCCGAAAGATCGCCGTATTTCGCGTAAAAGGCAGCCCGGTCCATGGCGTTCTGCTTTTTCAGCGAAGCGGTGTTCACCCCCAGTTTTTCCAGACCCGACAGGTCGCCGTACTTTGCGTAAAACGCCGCCCGGTCCATGGCGTCTGCCTGTTTCAGGGAGGATACGTCCACCCCCAGATTTTCAAGACCGGACAGGTCGCCGTATTTCGCATAGGTCTCGGCGGCCGCCAGCGCGTCCTTCTTCGTCAGGGCGGAGGTATCCACTCCCAGCGCGGCCAGATAAGAATAATCGCCCTCGCCTGCCGCGTCAAAGGCAAAACCGATCAGATCGTTCAGGCTGTTCCTGCTGAACTCCCGGTCCTTATTGTCCAGCTCCCGCTCGCGGAAGCCGTCTTCCTTCGCATCCCGCTCCGCCCGGTACTGCCTGTCGGCCGCCTCCTTTGCCAGCGTATCCTGCCGCTTCTGAGCGTCCAGATCCCTGGCGTAGGCCCTGTCCTCCTGGTCCTTCGCCGCCTCCAGCTGACGGTACAGGTCGCTCTGTTCGTCGCGATAGCGGTCATAGGCCTGCTGTTCCAGCTCGCCGCTCTTCGCCGCCAGCTTGTCCATATACAGCGCGTAGGCGTCGTTGGCCACGGTGGAGGCGTAGGAACTGCCGTAGCCGCCCGTATGGGTGCTGGCCAGCCCGAAGGCGTCCTCCGCCGCCCTGCTGCCCGCCGCCTCGTACATCTCCCGGTACCGCTGAAAGGCCGGGTCGTTCTCGCCGTCATACCGAAAGGACGGCGCGTTCATCAGCCGGTCCAGCGCCGCCTGAGACATGACCATGGCGGGGTCGGGCACGTCCACGCCGTCCTGCGCCAATCGGGCGTCGCCGGGCGTGATTTTTCCGTCCCCGTCCATATCGGCCGAAAGGTCCGGTTCCTGCAGATTGACCGCCATCTGCAGAATATCCTTCGCGGTATAATGCTTACTCATCGGCGGTTTCCTCCTTCTCCCGGCGCAGCTGTTTCACCTGCAAGGCCAGTCTGTCGACGGAAGCCTTCTGCGCGCACAGCAGCGCATAGATCCGTTCCAGATTTACGCGTCCCTCCTCCGCGAAGGCGCCGGTTCTGTTTTTCTCCATTGCATATCTCCTTTCCGGGGCTCACCTGCCGGCCAGGTTCACCCCGCTGGTTTTTTCATACACCTTCGTGATCGCGTTGATCACGCAGCCGCCCTCTCCGGAAAGCCGCAGCCGGTAGGCGTCGCACCGGGGCAGCCGCACCGGCAGCGTAAACGCGCCGGAAAACTCGCTGTCGCAGTAAAAGGCGCTGCGCCATTCCTCGTCCCCGTCGCACTTCAGCTCTACCTTCAGCTTGGCGCCGTCCTCCAGCTTCAGCGCGATATTCAGCTTGCGCAGGATCAGCGACTGAGGCCCCGCCGCCGTCTGACGCCCCGTTTCGGCAAACCACTTCACAGCAGGCTCCGGCTCGTATGAATCGTCTACGGCGGGGTCCTCCTCATCGGTGAAGATCGCGCAGGCGTCCGGCGCGAAACGGGCGTCATGGATCAGGAAGCGATACAATGACACCGGAATCAGTCCCAGATTGAACCGCAGCTCCCGGCAGATCAGGTACAGGCAGTTTTTCCGGTACACGAAAAAACGGGTGTCGTGGCGGTCGTCCTCCCGGTACCAGAGCCGACGCGCCGTATCGTAAAGATAGATGCGCCGCTCCCCTTCCGGGTCCGTCCCGGCGAAATAATACCGTCCGCCCACCGTTCCGGCGCACACGTCGGTGAATCGCCGCTCCCCCAGCGCGTCGGAAACGCAGAAGGGCAGCACGCCGTCAAAGACCATGATGCCGGACCGGCTTTTATAAAAGACCCGGTCGTTTACGTTGACCACGCTCCGGAAAGCGCCGTTTTCCGCCCCCTCGGCAGGGGTCACGGTGACCGTAAAATCGGCGGGCGTCTCGCCGCCGACCCGGATAATGCTGTCCTCCTTGAAGAACAGCACGTCGCCGCCAAGCCGGCAAACGCCGGTAAAGGCGCCGCTGCACCCGAGACTGACGCAGTAGCTGTCCGTGGAGACGCCGTCGTACCGGTCCCACACCGTGGGGTCGCCCAAGGCGCAGGCGTACAGCTCGTTGACGAACTCCCCTGCGGCGTTGCTGCCGTACCGGCAGCCCCAGATCCGGTTGTGATGCTCCACCGCGTAATCCAGCGGCGGGCACTGGGTCCTGACCGCCGTCGCCGTGCCGTCGTCGTTGACGGTCACGTAGATCCCATCCGGCGACACGAAGAAATTCCGACCGAAGGGAACGATCATCCGGTTTTCAACGCCCCGCTCCAGCGTCGCGCCGGAAAGATAGTGCCCGTCGTAGACGATCCCCTTGGAGGAGCACAGCACCAGCTTGTCGCTGACGTTGGCGGCGGCCGTGATACCGTCCCGCTCAAACACGCGGGTGCTTTCGATGCTCACCGGGTTGCCGGAGGCGTCCTTGCGGACGGAGGTCCAGACCGCCCGGGGCGAACGAACCTTCAGCAGCGGAAAAGCGTCGGGCGAGATGTTTTCACAGTCGTAAAACGCCCCGGCGTCCACGTTATCCGTATGCTGATAGCCACCGAAGACGGTCTGCACGTCCGCCGCGGTCTGTAATTTCTGTAATTTCGGAAATCTCATATCCGTTCCTTTCCGTTTTTCCGCACCGGCGGTTCACAGCGTAAAGCAGCGCTTTCTTGCCGGATGCGTACGGTTATAGTAGGCGGCGAGCTCGCTGTAAGCCGCGTTGAACACGGCGGCGGAATTGACGTACCGCGCCACGTCCGAATTGATCTTGTCGCTCTGGGCGGCCAGATACTTGATGTAGATATCGTCGTACGGAAACGGCGCCAGCAGCTCCGTCTTTTTATCCGTTCCGACGGTATAGCCCTCAAACGTCCGCCCGGCGTTTTCGGGACAGGCGGCCATGATATCCTGAAAGATCTGCCCGTCCAGCACGGAAAGCCACCGCAGCTTCTCCGCGAAGGGGAACACGTTGGGATAGAGGATATCGAACCGCGCGATCGCATGGGCAATCGTCATGTTGTCACTCCTTTCAGGCAATAGGCAATAGGCAATAGGCAGTAGGCAATAGGCAATAGGCAATAGGCAATAGAGCTGACACCTTACACCTCACACCTTACACCTCACACCTCACTCCTCCGCGCTGACGGATTCGATAAAGCTTTCCGCATGGGCGGCGGCCGCCTCGGAATTGCGGATCACCTCCGCAAAGGCGGCGGGCAGCTTCACCGTCTCGCCCTTTTTCACCAGAATGCGCCTGCCGTTCACCGCCACATACTGGGCGTCGTCGTGTTTGTTGGTCTTGGGGATAAATACCTCCTCCAGCACTTCCGCCGGTTCGTTCTTTTCCGTTGTTTTCATCGTATTGCTCCTTTCTGATACCCGCCCGGCCCCCGCCTGCCGGACGGTTTTTACCCACCCTGCCGTTTCGCCGTCCCCTGATCTGAGATCAAAAAACGAAGAACTACTCACCAGCCACTAATCACTAATCACTAATCACTAGCAACTGGCAACTACCGACCGCCTCAGTTGCTCTCCGCGGTACCGGAGAACTCCGAGCCGGACTCGACGCGGATCATGTACTCCTCCACCAGACGCTTGGCGACCTTGGTGGCCTTCCAGCCCACGGAGGAGCGCTGGTTCAGGGGGT
>CAMVNL010000053.1 GCA_947168785.1 uncultured Clostridia bacterium
ATCAGAGTGCTTTATGACAATTTCTCCATGTTTTGCGGCATCAGCGGCATTCCGTTTCTGACGCAGTATCTGGATCTGCAGAAATACTGTCAGGATTTCATCGTCAACGCCAAAAACCAGCAGATCGGACTTGTCAATGCGGCGGTGGAAATGGGGATCGACGTTTCCCACTGTAAATTCCACCGGGCGCTGGAGGACAGCCTCTTGGGGCTGCGCTGCCTGAAAAAGTGCTATAACCGGGAGCATCTTCTGAATATGGCGGTGATGTGCGACAAGGCGTTCTATCAGAAGCTGCTGTTCAAGTCCGCTGTCATCACCAATATCCACAGCAAAAAAATCGACCGCTCCAGGATGAAGTGCGACTGCGCCGTCTGCGGTTCGCCCATGAAGCGCCTCAGCGACTGGAAAAGCGTCAATCAGGCGTTTTCGGCCCTATTTTACTGTAAAAACTGCGAGCGGCTTGTGAATTTCTCCATCCGGTTCAAGGAATACTATGACCGGATCGACGTGAGGACCTCCGTCACGGAGATGAAATCTCAGGCGGATAACGAAGAGGGGAGCGCCCACGCACAGAATGCCGACGAAACGTAGACACGGCGCATCAGTCGCCGTTTTTTTGTTAAACAGGAAACTTCTCCGCAGGATAAAAGCAGGTTGGTGGTTCCTGTTAAACAGAATGAAGATTGTTACGCCCGCCGATTGTCCCTTCGGGGCCGGCGACGGCGGAATCGAAAGCGCTCTGCGCTGCGGGAAAGCACTCTCCCTGACGATCGCCCTCCTGACAGCGCTGTGCCTGCTGCTGGCCGCCGGGTGCGCTTCCGTGCGGCAGATCGGAACGGAGGACGCGACGGCGCAGGACATTCCTTCCGTCACGCCCCAGAACCGCTTCGTCCGGGATGTGACCGCCTCGCTGCCCGGAAAGGGGTATTGCACGCAGCCCATGAACGGCGCGCTGCTGGACATTGAAAAGGATATCCCGACTTCGCAGACGGCGCAGGAGGCGCTGTCGCAGCTTTACCGTTGTTTTCTGCTGCTGCGGGACTGCGGGGCGGATACGGTTTTCATCCGCCCGGATCTGTCCGGTCGGTTTGCCGCGTTGACAGATGAAAACGGCGCTGCCCTCGACCTGACGGCAGCGGCGCTGGCCTACGCGCAGGCGGAGGATTACTATACGGTGCTGACGGTGGACGACCGCGTTTTGCCGCGGGAGGAGGCGGCGTCGGAGCTTTCGGCGCTGTCCGGCCTGCTGGAACGCTATGACTTCGACGCGCTGCTTTACGCGCCTGCTTCCGCTTCGGACGATACGTCCTTCCGGGAAAACATCGCACGCATCCGCGCGTATCTTGACGGCGGCGTTCCCGTCAGCTTCGGCTGCGCCCTGTCCGGCGATCCAACGTCCGTCTTTCCGACCGTCGGCGACGATCCGCTCTTTGCGGAGCATACCGTGGATTTTGTCTGTGTGAATCCGATATCGGTGTCCGTTTCGTTTGACGATTCGCTGACGGCGTGGAACGCCTTTGCCGCGCGGTACCCGGAAACGGTTTTTTACTGTGCGCTTTCGGCGGTGTCCGGCGCGCCAGGGGAGTCCCCCGCCCGTGAAACGGGCCGACGGATCGAGCTGCTGTACGAGCAGGAGCAATTCCGCGGAAGCATATTTTCCGTCAACGAACTGCTGAGTGACACCGCCTTGGTGCGTCAGATTTCGGAATATCGCTACCGTGAGGATCCCTTCTCCTTTGCCGTCCGTTCCATGTCCTTTACCGAGGACGGTTCCGCCGTCCTGTTCGGCGGCAACGCGATAGAGGGCAGAAAGCTGACGATCGACCGGACGGTGATTGCGCCCAACGGCGGCCCGTTTGCCGTCTCCTGCGTGCTGAACGAAGGGCCAAACCGCTTTTTGCTGCGCAACGCGGGGTACAGCGAGGCGTTTTCCGTTGAAAAGGTGCCGGAAGGCGCCGCGCAGCAAACGCCCTCTCCCTATGCGGATCACGGGTTGGGGCGCGCCCTTATGTGCCGCGTCGACAGCGAGCTGACGCAGCATATGGACGCGGTGGGCGTTTACGATACCTTCAGCCCCGATTATTCCGACCTTCCCGTGGGGACGCTGGATTACGTGACCTCCATCGGATTTGAGGATGGCGTGAGATACGCGCTTGCCTCCGGCGGCACCGTTTCCGCCGAGGACGCCACCCTGCTTAGCGGCGCGTATATACTGCCTGCCAATTCTGTCTCCTGTCTTTCTTCTGTCGTGGAAAACAACCGTGAAATTCTCACCTTTTCCTCCGATTGGGCGGCGCCCGTCAATCTGAAGACTTCCTCTCAGCCCTACCGGAAGGGCTATTTCGATTTTTCCTATAATATCGACGGCTTTTCCGCGGACTTTCTGGACCTTGTTTTCTCACATACGGCGGAAGTGCTTGCACCGGAAAATCTTGTCTTCGGGGAGGGATCTCTGTTCCTCCGTGCGCAAGTTGTTCCGTTGGAGGGGGAAGGCGTTGCGCTTCGGCTGTATCTGAAAAGCCCCTCCGGCTATTACGGCGCGTCCATTGCCTGGGACCAGACCGGCAGATTGGTCCTTACGCTGAAAAAGAAGCCTGCGGTGTTGACACAGGCCCGTGTGATGCTGGACCCCGGTCACGGCGGCCCCTATATGACCGGCACGGCACTGAATGACGACAGCCTTTCGGAAAAAGACGTGACGATGGATCTGGCGCGGAAGGTGCGGGAACTGCTGGCAGCGCAGGGGGTCGAGGTTATTTTTACAAGAGAGAACGACTATTCCGTGACGCTGCGAAGGCGAAAAGAGATCTGCGCCGCTTACGATCCGGATCTGTTCGTCAGTATCCACTGCGACGGCGTCGACGATCTGGGACAATCCGGAACGCATAGCTTTTATTATAAGCCTTTTTCACAGCCCCTGGCCGCCTGTATCCATCAGCGGCTGGTGGACGTCTATTCCTCTGTGATCTATACGAAGTTCGACCGGAATTACGGACAGATCGACAAAAGCATTAAGTATTATCCCTATTACGTGACCCGGACGGACGTTTGTCCTTCCGTATTGGTGGAAGCCGGTTTTATGTCAAATGATTTTGAGGGGAGGATACTTGCGGATGATAACTGCCGCATGTGGATCGCCGACGCCATGGCAAGGGGAATCATCGATTATCTGACCGGGTGAATCTTATTGGCGGCGCGGTTTAACAAACAATGTATTAACGCAGTTGACGGTTAAATGTGGTTTGCGTCCGAAGTCAGACGCTGCTTTTGCTGACAACTGAATACGAAAAGAAGCCTTGAACGCGTTTTTGTTCAGGGCTTCTTTTATGGATGGTTATTGTAAAGTCTTTTTATTTTATCGGCGTCAGGAAAGATTGACTGATTTCCTGAGGGCGAGACGGGCGTCTTCCGGCGTGATTTTTCCGTCGCCACTGATATCGGCCTGTATGCGGAACTGTTCGTTGATCAGTTCAATGGAAACCGCGTGCCGGAGGATCAGTCTGGCGTCTTCCGCGGTGATTCTGCCGTTGCCGTCCGCATCGCCGGAAATGATCGGCCGGGATTCTCCCAGAACGGGCGTCGCCGCCGCCGGCTGATAGGTGCTGTATTCAAGCGAGATCCAACCGGTCTTTCCCTGGTAGGTAAGTTTGCCCCATACGCCGTTGATCTCTGTCACGGTGATGCGCGTCCCCTTCGGGATCAGCATATAGACGGCCGCCGTCTGGCTGTGGTCTGCGCGGAAATTCATGACGTCGTCCGTCACGTAATCACCCTTCTGATAGCCTGTCGTTTCCGTCGGTTCAGGGGTGGAAACGGGGCGGTCGCTCTGCTTTGTGCTGTAATCCAGCGATATCCAACCGGTGGAGCCGTTGTAGCTGATCTTGCCCCAGATGCCGTAGACGTCTGTCACCGTCACGGAAACGCCGCTGGGAATGATGGAGTAGATCCCGGAGGCGATGCTGTGATCGGCACGGAAATTCATATTGTCGTTCAGCAGGTAGGTGCCGGTTTCGTAGACGTTGGTCACGGTCGTCACGCGGCCGGGAATCACGGTGCCGGGGTTGTTGACCTTGTTGCGGCACTGGAAATTGCCGAATTCGCTGATGCACTTTTCGCGGTCGCAGCTTCTGGAGACGTTCTGTGCTTCCGGCGTGCAGAAGTTGGAATAGGAGATGCTGCCGTTATTGTCATAGTTGCGCCATTCCGCCTCGGGATCGAAGACGTAATAGCCGTCGCCCAACCGGATCAGGTTCCAGTAGTGGGAATTCGTTCCGGCGTACCAGGTGATGGTCCCGTGCATTACATAGCATTCCAGGCCGATGGCTCTGGCCATCACCATAAAGGCGTCCGCAAAATGGTTGCAGGAGCCGACTTTTTTTGTGATAAAGCCGTAACCTCCCGCGACGTAGTCGGCGTCCCACGCGCTGTAATAATTACATTCTCTGGCGATGTCTCTTTCCAGTGCGGCGGTCACGGGGGAGCTGCCGTAGGAGGAGCCGTAGATCAGAAAATCATAGGCGATTTTCAGCTTATCGAAGGTGTCTGCGTCTTCTGGAACGTTGGTGGCGAAGAAGTCTGCGACGATCTGGTCCAGCGGCGTGTAGCCTGTCATGAGCGGAATCAGCTCTGCAGAGTTGATCAGGCTCTCCACGGAGGAATTGATCGCAGCGGAAACGGGCAGAACGGTTGCACCTGCCGCCAATATCAGACACAGTAAAACACTCAGTATTCTCTTCATGATTCTGCTCCTTTTCATTCGAGATTGACAGATTTGCGAAGAATCAGACGCGCGTCTGCCGGATCGATGTCGCCGTCGTTGTTGACGTCCGCATTCTGCAGATACATCAGATGAATGGATTCAAGTCCGATGGCGTGACGAAGCGCCAGTCTGGCGTCGGAAGCGTCCGTTTTCAGGTTCCCGTCGACGTCCCCCGGAATAAAATTGTAAGAAGCGTAAAGCTTGGTTTGGCAATTGTCGCACAGGGACGCATAGAAACGGGTCCCCGTGGAAGGATTTTCGTAATATCGGAGCTCGCCGGTCGTGTGCGCGCTGCGCGCCAATACGGTTTCCGTTCCGGTTTTTCCGCATTTGCCGCAGATGCTCTGCGAAAGGCCTTCTCTTGCGCAGGTGGGGGCCGTGACAGTCAAATGTGCGTAAACGTGTTCACATTCCGGCGGGTAGATATATTCGATTTTCATCACTTCGCCGCAGTCCTTACACGTCGTCACACGGCATCCGCCTGTTTTTTCCGCCTCTTTCAGTGTTTCCTCATAGCGGTCGCCGGCGACAGACACGTATGGACCGGCTTCTTCCGTCAGCGACAGGATCTGACCTGCGTGCAGCGCGGGATCCGTTCCGACGCGGATCCATTCCGAGGTTTCCCCGTGCTCGCCGGGAATCAGCTGTTCTTCATAGATGAACCCATCCTCGGTGACGGTCTGTTTTCCGTCTGCGGTGCAATTGGGGGCCGCCGTTGTCTGCCATGGATGGGTCGGATCGCCGACGGTGACGGAGGTATGCTCGGAAAAATACAGATTGCCCGAAATGATGGCGGGGTAGTTGACGTAGCAGCGGTTGACGTCAATGTTCTGGCCTGAATAGCCGTCGACGCTGCCGGAGCTGCCGTACTGCCACATGCTCACGGCGTTGCGTGTGTAGCCGCATTTGGAAGCGTAATGGGCGATCCAGAGCGATCTTCCCGCAAAGACGGAATCATCCAGCAGCGTTTCCGCAAAGTTTTTGTTGCAGTAAATGCCGGGATAATAACCGGCTGCTTTGATCGTCCGGCAAAAGGCGTCGACCACCTTCGTACAGACGGCCTTTCCGGCTTTTTCATGCTGATTGTCTACGTGATCTGATTCCGCGTAATCCTCGATATCGATATAGACCGGCATGTCCAGCTCCGCTTTGCAGGAGCGCAGCACGTTGATCGTCATCTGCGCTTCCTCCACGGCTTCCGCTTCCGTCAGCGCGTAGCTGAAGAAATAGGCGCCCACGTGCAGCCCCGCCGCCTTGGCGCCGAGGTAATGCTGATAGAAAGCCACGTCGTCGTAAACGTCTTTATACAGATATCCCCGGCCGCCGGCCCGGATGATCACGCCTTCAACTCCCGCCGCTTTGATGGTCGGCCAGTCGAAGTATTCCACGGCGTTGTGACGGGAAACGTCAAGCACAAGCCAATCCACCGAAAGGGAAGATGGGATTTCGGGATCGACGGAAGGAGAAGGGGGGTCGGTTTCGGAGGGGGAGGAAGTCTCTTCCTCCGCGGGCGCGGTCGTCGTTTCTTCCGCGGGGACGTAGGCGGAACAATAGATCAACGAGATCCAGCCGTCTTTTCCGCTGAAATTGATTCGTCCCCACGTGCCGCTGACTTCCGTCACGGTCACGACGGTTGCCCTCGGCACAAGGCCGATGACATTGTTCCTCAGCTCGGCGGCCGAGGAGCGGAAATTCAGCGGTTCATCCGTCTGATACTGTCCGGGCGCGTAGGCGCTTGTCTGCGTTCCGGCGGCGGAGCTGTATTCCAGTGAAAGCCAGCCTTCTTTTCCCTCAAACGTGGTGTGGCCCCACACCCCGTTGACGGCGTCCACCAGTACGACGGTGCCGCCCGGGATCAGACCGATGATTTCCGCCTCCATGGAGGGGGCGCTGCGGAAATTCATATTGGAATCCGTCGTGTAGATGCCGGCGTCATAATGTAAAGCCTGCGGATCGCGCTGCGCGTCGATCGCAGCGGCTGCGCTGCCCAGACAACAGAGAAGCAGGGCCGTTGCCGTCAAAAACGAAACAACCCGGATGACCCGTCTGATGATTCGGTTTTGGTTCATACAAAAAAAACCTCCCGAAATGACAAAACAAAAAGGCGAATTCTATTTCATTATGCCATACATTTGATAATAATTCAATAGGTTTTAACGAAAAACGGCGGAAATCAGCGGAAACAGAGACATTTTTATGACAGTTTTGTAACCATCTTTTTTTATTCTATCGCCTGAAATTTAAATGAAAATAAAAAAACGGCGGTGAAACACATTTTTCGCTGCCGTTTTTACTATAATATTCAGTTGATAAGGTTTCAGTCGCCGCCTTACAGCAGCGCGATCTCCCGCATGAGCTCGTCAAAGAGCGCTTCCTCCGGGACTTTGCGCAGGATCTCGCCCTTCCGGAAAATCAGCCCTTCACCGTTGCCGCCGGCAATGCCGATATCCGCTTCTCTTGCTTCGCCCGGGCCGTTCACGACGCAGCCCATGACGGCCACGGTGATTTCCTTGTCGCAGGTCCGCAGCGCGTTCTCCACCCGCTCCGCCAGGCCGATCAGGTCGATCTTCGTCCGTCCGCAGGTGGGGCAGGAGACGATATTGACGCCCTTTTTCCTCACGCCGACGGCCTTCAGAATGTCAAAGCCGGCGTAGACTTCCTTGACGGGAGGCGCCGTCAGCGACACGCGGATGGTATCGCCGATGCCGTCCATCAGCAGCGAGCCGATCCCGGCGGCGGATTTGATGAGCCCCATGCGCTCGGTGCCGGCTTCCGTCACGCCCAGGTGCAGGGGATAGTCGCATGCTTCACTCATCAGCCGGTAGGCTGCCACGGTGGTAGGCACGTCGGAGGATTTGATGGAGATGACGATATCGTCAAAGTCGTGTTTTTCCAGCAAACGGACGTGGTAAAGGGCGCTTTCCACCAGCGCCTGCGGCGTGGGCGCGCCGTATTTCGCCAAAATCTCTTTTTCCACCGAGCCGGAATTGACACCGATGCGGATGGGGACGCCCCGCTGACGGCAGGCGTCTGCCACCGCTTTGACCCGGCCGTCGTCGCCGATGTTGCCGGGGTTGATGCGGATCTTGTCTACGCCGGCCGCCACCGATTCCAGCGCCATCCGATAGTCAAAGTGGATATCCGCCACGATTGGGACGCTGACCGCCTCTTTCAGCGCGGCGATGGTTTTGACGGCCTCCCGGTCCGGAACGGTAGCCCGGATGATTTCACAGCCGGCCGCTTCCAGCTCTCTGGCCTGGGCCGTACAGCCCGCCACGTCGTGGGCCTCTTTGTTCAGCATGGACTGAACGGCGACGGGATGACCGCCGCCGATGGTGAGCTTGCCGATGGTAACAGTTTTCTTGCTTGCCATATTTCTTACCTTCTGATCAGATTGACAATGTCGTTAAAGGAGATCAGCGCCATCAGCCCCAGCAGCAGAACGAGTCCCACCGCGTGAACGACCGCTTCAAATTTCTTCGGGACGGGCTTTCGGACGATCATTTCGATCAGGATGAAGAACAGCCGTCCGCCGTCCAGCGCGGGAAGCGGAAGCAGGTTGACGATGCCGATGTTGACTGTGATGAACGCCAGAATGAAGATGATTGAGCCGTAGTCGGCGGTCTGGACAGCCTCGCTCGCCGTATCGGCCACGATGTTGATGGTGCCGATGGGGCCGGACATATCCTTCAGACCGTACTGGCCACGGATCATATCCACCAGGCTGAGAAAGATCATTTTCGACATGGAGAGCGTTTCACGGAAGGTTCCGCCGATGCTGTTGAAAAAGCCGGTTTTTTCGCTGCCCACGATAAAAGAGCAATAGCCCTCTTCCGCGCTGTAAAGGACCTTCACGTCCTCCAGCGCCAGCTTCTGCCCGTCGCGCTTCAGCACGATATCGTAGGTATCGTCGTCGCTTCGGTAGAGGCAGTAATAGAGGTCTCTGGCGGAAAACACGCGGATGCCGTCGATGGATTGGATCTTATCGCCCACGTGTACGCCGTTGTCGGCCGCCGCCAGATCGTCCGACACTTCGCTGACGGTCGTGGTGGGAATGCTGCCGGTGATGCCGAGCATCACGCCGATCAGCACCAGGCCGAGGATGATGTTGAGGGTGGCCCCCGCCGCAATCACGATAAAGCGCTTCCACGCCTTTTGGTTGCCGAAGGCGCGGGGATCGTCGGAAGCCTCGTCCTCACCCTCCAGCGCCACATAGCCGCCGATGGGCAGCAGGCGGAGGGAATACTGGGTCTCGCCCTTCTTCTTTTTCAGCAGGGCGGGCCCCATGCCGATGGAATACTCGTTGACCCGCATTTTGAAAAGCTTAGCTGTGGAGAAGTGGCCGAACTCATGCAGCGCGATGATGAATCCGAAGAAGAGGATCGCAAAGAGGACGGTCAGAATTTTGCCGCCCACGCCGCCGGCGGCGGAGGCGGATAAGAGAATCGGATGCAAAACAGATACCTCCGAAGAAAAGTTT
>CAMVNL010000054.1 GCA_947168785.1 uncultured Clostridia bacterium
ATGGATAATAGGCGGCACGTCGTCCTTTTGTAATTCTCTCCGGGCCAGCACCGACAAAATCAACGGTATGGCCGTGAATCCGACGCGGAACCAACTGGTACCGGAATCGGCGTCAATATACTGAAGCTCCCTGACATATGTCGTATTTTCAACGGAGGTTTCCAATGCGTCGTCAATTCCTCCGGTAAATACCAACACCAGTACGATCCCTGTCAAAATCCATACGCGCTTATTGAACGCCTTGCCGGGAAGGAAGAAATAAGCCGGAAGCATCACCAGCACCGACTGATGAATGCCGCACAGATACCACGGCGCATGGTCAAGACCCAAACGGGAGGTGATTGGCGTGACGCCCATCAGCAGCACCGCCAAGGGCAGGTAAAAATACCATTTATTCTCCAGCATCCATTTGGTGGCGGCGAACAAAATGGCGACGGCGATAAACTGTCGCATCCCGTTGCAGAACCACATGGGAATGATCGCAGAAGTCGCCAACAGATAAGTACTGAGAAACAGGTCGCAAGAATATTTGCGCAGTGTATGCATCACACAGAATCCCTGTAACAAAGCGATACATGACAGCCAAACCTGCGGATTATCGGAGAGGAACATCTTAAAAAGAATGATAGAACCATAAAACAATTCGGAATGATCACGAATGCCGACATAATCCTCCAATCCATCCATGGAAATCGGCGCATTGTTAAAGGAAGCAATGTAGGATGCAGTATCCACATAACTACTTCGCAGGGCAACAAACAAAAACGGCAGTGAAAACATCAAGATCGCATATGCGGGACGGGCGATATACTCTGTCGAGCCGTCGTCGCATCGTTTCAGGGTTGTCATATTGCCTCGGAAGGCGTAGCCGACGACAAGTACCCATATGACCATAACCCAAAAAACCACCCGTCGTCACCCCTTTCGACAATTCAGATTTACCGGCAATTCACGATTGTATTGCGACAGAAAGAAAAAACTGTTCCGCCTGTTTCACCGTATGCGAGGCGTCAAAAAACGCCGCGCGCGCTGACGCTTTTTCACGGTAGTGCGCCAGCAGCTTTTTGTCGGAGAGCATGTTTTTGACCCCGTGACAAAGCCCCGCTTCGCTGTTTTCCGTTACGAGCCCGTATTCGTTATTTTCTCCGAGAATTTCTCTTGCGCCGGAGACGTCGGTGGAAACCACCGGGGTGCCGAGAATGACCGCTTCCGAAACGGCGGTGGAAAGGCCTTCTGTCCGGGAAGAACAGATGAACAGATCCGCAGACTTGACAACGGGAAACGGATTCTGACAATAGCCCATCAGCGTGATCTGATCCTTCAGCCCCAGATCCGCGATCTGTTCTTCCAGATTTTTACGCTCCGGCCCTTCGCCGAGGATACGGAGATGAAATCGGAACCCGTCGGCCTTCAGTTTGCCGCAGACGTTGATCAGGCGGTCGAACCCTTTCGTTTTTTCAAGACAGCCGACCGATACCAACTGGAATCCGTCGTTATCCGCGGAATACGGTTCTATTGAAAGGCGTTTGATCCGTTCGGTGTCGTTGGTGTTATAGATCGTGACCGCTCTGTTTTCGGAGCGGATGACCCGGTTGAATGTTTCGCATACGTAATCGGAGACTCCCGCCACGGCGTCGTAACGGTCATAGATCCGCTTCTGGCCTTTTACGTTGCGTCCGGGGAAAAACTCCCCGTGGATCCAGGCGATTTTCGGCACGTCTGTCCCTGCCACGACAAACGTGGGAACGCCTGTCATGTAGGCGACGATCAGATCGTAGCTTTCTGTCAAAAAAGGTGCGACGTACCGTTGATATAACGCTTTTTTCGGCAGCCGTTTCAATACGGTCTTCATGCCGCGAAATCGACGCAGACCGGGCGAAATCAGTTTCACGTCAGCCGCAAGGCCTTCCGCATTGATCCCCTTTTCAAACAGCGTGAAGATCGCGGGGCTGAACTTTGTCCGGTCCATCTGATTGACGAGATTGACAAGCACCCGTTCCGCGCCGCCGGCGCCGAGGCTTTCCATCACGAATAAAATCTTTATCATCTGTTTTCAATCATCATTTCCGTTCCCGGATGCGGGAAAGCATATAGTCCGTATCGTCGCCGAACAGCGGCTTTCCGTTGATCATCTGCGGGAACCAAACTGACTGATCGTAGAAATTGGCTTCGATCAGAATGATCCCGCCCTGCTCATCCAAAGACAGATCCCAGGAGATCATGCCGACCTGTGGCGTTTTTTCATGCATCCGCTTTGCAGCGGCGATCATGGCAGGGATCTGCGGAATCACTACCGTTTCAAACACCGTTCCGGTGTCCGGGTGCGCATGGAAATGCCGGTCAAATCCGTCTCCGTAACGTGTATTGCAGGCAAAGGTCCGCATGGTCCCGTCGTCACGGACGCCTACGCACAGACCGCCGGAGGTGATGTTGTCCACCTCCATTCCTCCGACGCCCATCCGCATGGCCGGCGGGCAGTGCCCGATGTGGTCGCCTGCGAGATAGGTCATCACCCGGAAGGTGCTGAGCGCGTCAGGATAGATCTGTTTCAAAACGGCGTTGGGTGCGATCTTTTCCTGCACGACAAAATTCTGACGGTATTTTCGGAAGAAGTCGCGGACGGTCAGACCGGTCCGCCGGTCCTTTCCGCCGCAGAAATCCGCGACGCTGATGGACTTTCCGCCGGAGGACGCCAGCGTGGCTTTGAACAGACATTCGCCGATATCCGACAGCTGCTCGCAGGCCTTTTCCTCCGAAATGATCCGGCCGTCTCCATCCTGCCACGTGCCGAAGCTGTTGACCAGGAAGGCCGTGGGACAGCGGACGCCGGGGATATCGGAATAGAGCGCATATAAAAGACTTTTATCGGCAAAGACGCTGCAATAGGCGCGGGGATTGATCAGAGGTTCCAGCTTTGTGGAATACAGGAACTCGGGAAAATAATCCACCCGAAACGTACCGCTGATCTTCTGATAGAGCCGATGCCAGTCGTTCGGGATCTTCTGCCCGTAATGCTCCAGCCAGAACGCGTCAAACGCCTGCTGCTGGGTGTCGGTCCAGACGACGTCGGCAATGAAACCGCTCTTCCGCCGGATCGCCTGTTTTTCGCCGATCTTTGTCCGCTCCAGATAAAAGCCGTCGCCGACCCGCTGCAGCGTCTGATTGATGTGATCGTATAAACCCATACTGCTCCTTTTATGCAAGCCCGGGCAGGGTCAGCCATGCCCCGAAGGTGTCATCATAAGACGAAGGGGTGATCTTCCAGAAGCCGCTGCCGGGGAAGAAGGTCATTTCGCCGAAATAAATCGTACCGCGGATATCGTAGAAATCCACCCGCACAAAGGGGAAGGGCGCGGCCAACTGCTCGGCAATGGTTTTCATTTCATCAAACCGGTCGGGCTTCGGCAGGGGCATTCCGGAGATATCCGCCGTACCGGAGCTCATATCCGGGAAGAGGTTCCAATCCTCGTCGTAGTAATCCACATAGTGCGTGCCGTTGTCATCGTGGTTGATCTGCAGGGCGCGGCACACGCCGTTGAAACATAAGAATTTATAATCCACCAGCGGCTTGTCGTCCATCAGGGGCTCGGCGATCAGCCGCGGGGGCTGTTCTTTGTAGTTCCACTCCCTGCCGTAGATATAAAGGTTCTGCTTCAGCCAGGAATTCATGATTTTCCGTTTTGCGGGGAGATCAAAGGAGGCTTTGTCACGGCAAATAAAATTCCAGCCGCTGCCGTGGGTCGCCTTTAAGATGAACTGGTCCGGCAACTTATCAAGGTCGATCGCATCCGCGCTGTCGTAGACGGCCAGCGTCGGAATCAGCAGCTCCGGAAAACCTCGCTCCGCGATATATTTCTTCGCCTCATACTTATCCGAAGCGCGGGGGATGGAAGGGTCGCGGTAATTGAGTTTCAGCCATTGCAGCTTTTCCGTAAAAGTGACGGGATGGTCCAGGTCCGGCCTTCTGCCGATCTTTCTTTCATAGAACCGTTCGATGAATTCCCTGTCGGAATACCGCCGCGCGTCACGCGTATAAAGCAGGCGTTTGCGCTCTTCGATCAGCAGCCGCGCCAATCCGTTGGATTTGATATGCTGCTTTATTTTCCACAAAAGCGTCACGGAGAAGTCTCCTTTCGTCAGGATTGTTTTTTCGTCTGCAATTTACGGTAGAGCAATTGCGCTTTGTATGGCACCAGCGCTTTGGCCAGGCGCAGGACGGGCATCACATACCAGTGAAGCGGGTAATGCAGCAGCCGGTAGCCGTAGATCTCCGTCCGGAAGGAGATCCAGCGGTCGTGGAAGGTACGGCGGCGGATGGCCTCCACGTCCTCCCGGACCAGATATAACGGGTCGGGCATATTCACGCCCTTGTAACCGGCGGCGAAGAAGCGGAACCACAGGTCCCGGTCCTGCCCGCGCACCGTGCGGGGGCTGACCGTATAGCCGCCCAGCGCGTCAAAAACGGATTTATACGCCAGGATCGTGGCGTGGTTGAAGGTGGGACCGTTGTGGTGCGGGGTGAATTTGTCCGGCTCCGGTCGGCAGGCGTCCACCGCGCCGAAGCTGCCGTCGTTGTAAAACCGCTGCATGGCGGTGCCCACCAGCACCGCGTCCGGATGGGCCAGCAGATAGTCGATCTGCTTTTCAAACCGTTCCGGCGCGCACTTGTCGTCCCCATCCATCCGGGCGACGAATCTTCCGCTGGCCTTTTCGAGGCAGCGGTTCAGGGAAAAGGCCAGCCGGGAATTGGTCTCGTTGCGCAGCAGGATGATCTTCTCCGGGATTTTCTCCGCATAGGTTTGCGCCAGCGCGAAGGTCCCGTCGGTGGAGCAGTCATCGCAGAGGATCAGCTCCCAGTTCGTGTAGGTCTGGGCCAGAATGGAATCAATGGATTCCGAAAGCGTTGTTTCGCAGTTGTAGATCCCCATGAGGACGGAGACCTTGCCGTGATCCGTCATTTACAGATTCTCCCTGTACCACTCAATGGCGGCTTTGATGCCCCGGTCGAAGGACCAGTCGGGATCATACCCCAGCAGCTTCTTCGCCTTGGAAATATCCGCGTTGCTGTGCTTGATGTCGCCGGCGCGGTCGGGACCGAAATGGGGTTCCACATCCACGCCCAGCGCAGTCGTCAGGCCGTAATAGATGTCCAGCAGGTATTCCCTGCCGCCGTAGGCGATGTTGAACGCCTCCCCTGCTGCCTCATGGGGGGCCAGGCAGGCTTTGAGGTTCGCCTCGATCACGTTCTCGATATAAGTAAAGTCACGGCTCTGTCGGCCGTCGCCGTTGATGGTGGGCGTTTCGCCGTTCAATAGTTGTTTGAGGAACTTCGGGATCACCGCGGCGTAGGCGCCGTCCGGGTCCTGCCGTCTGCCGAAGACGTTGAAATAGCGCAGGCCGTAGGTGTCAAGGCCGTAGTGTCTCGTATACTGCTTGGCCCACTCCTCGTCGCAGCGCTTGGTGAGGGCGTAGGGAGAGAGCAGGTTGCCCTCCACGCCTTCTGTCTTGGGGAGCTTCGGCTCGTCGCCGTAGACGGAGGAGCTGGAGGCGTAGACAAATTTCTTCACGCCGCTCTGCCGGGCGGCCTCCATCATGTTGAGGGTGCCCTGAATGTTGTTGGCACAGTAGAAAAGCGGCATTTCGATGCTGCGGGGCACCGAACCCCACGCCGCCTGATTGAGCACGTAATCCACGCCCTCGCAGGCCTTCAGGCAGGTGTCGTAATCCTTGATATCCCCCTTGATGAATTCATAGCGGGGGTTGTCCAGAAACAGGTCCACGTTGGCCTGCTTGCCGGTGGAAAGGTCGTCCAGGCACCGGACCCGGTACCCGAGGTTCAGGATCGCCTCGCAGAGGTTGGAGCCGATGAATCCGGCGCCGCCCGTCACAAGGAACAGCGAATCCGCCGGGAATTGCACGTTCTGATAACCCATAAAATCTTCGCTCCTTACAGTCTCCAATAGGCGTAGCCGGCGGCCTCATAGATCTTCCGGTCCAGCATGCCCTTCAGGTCCAGCAGGACCTTCTGCCCTTCGCCGAACATGGCGGCAATCCCCGCCTCCGTAAAGGTGCGGAACTGTTCATGGGCCACTGCGATGACTACTGCGTCCATGCCGTGGATCTCCTCCGTCCCGACGAAACGGATGCCGTAGAGGCGCTCGGCCTCCTCCGCGTCGGCGACGGGATCGGCGATGACGGGGGTGATGCCGTATTCGTTCAGCTCGTTATAAATATCGATGACCTTCGTATTCCGGGTATCGGGGCAATCCTCCTTGAAGGTGAAGCCGAGGATGGCCACGTTGGCGCCGCGCACGGGCTTTTCAGCGGCGATCAGGTGCTTGACCACGTTTTCCGCCACGTATTTGCCCATGTCGTCGTTGATGCGGCGGCCCGCCAGAATGATCTGGCTGTGGTAGCCCAGCATTTCCGCCTTATAGGTCAGATAGTAGGGGTCCACGCCGATGCAGTGACCGCCCACAAGGCCCGGATAGAAGGGCAGGAAATTCCACTTGGTGCCGGCGGCCTCCAGCACAGATTTGGTGTCGATGCCCATTTTATTGAAAATGATGGAAAGCTCGTTCATAAAGGCGATGTTGATATCCCGCTGGCTGTTCTCGATCACCTTGGCGGCCTCCGCCACCTTGATGCTCTCCGCCCGGTGCACGCCGGCGTCCACCACCAGCTCGTACACCTTCGCCACACATTCCAGCGTCTCCTCGTCCATACCGGAGACGATCTTTTTGATGGTCTCCAGCCTATGTACCTTGTCGCCGGGGTTGATGCGCTCGGGGGAATAGCCGATCTTGAAATCCACGCCGCACTTCATGCCGGATTCCGCTTCAAGGATCGGCACGCACACGTCCTCCGTGACCCCGGGATAGACCGTGGATTCAAACACCACCACGGAGCCCTTCGTCAGGTTGCGGCCGAGGATGCGGCTGGCGCCCTCCACGGGGGTGAGGTCGGGGGTGTGATCCGCGTTGACGGGGGTGGGAACGGCGACGATGTGGAATTTCGCCTCCCGCAGCTTCGTTTCATCCGCGGTGAATTCCACCGCCGTGTTGCGGATGGCGTCGTTGCCGACTTCCTTGGTGGGATCCACGCCGTTTTTATACAGTTCGATCTTTTTCTCGTTCAGATCGAAACCGATCACGTCGATCTTTTTGGCAAAGGCCACGGCGATGGGCATGCCCACGTAGCCGAGCCCCACAAGGGAAAGCTTTTCTTTCTTTTCGATCAGCTTCTGATATAAATCCGTAAACATGGCAATCTCCTCATTGATCTATCGCAGCCAGCATGGCGCCATACATGGCGGCGTTGACCTTGCCGACCTCAAATTTTTCGGAACAGATGCGGTGGGATTCCTCTCCCATGCGCTCCCGCAGGGAGGCGTCCCGCGCCAGCAGCAGCATTTTTTCCGCCAGCGCCGCGCCGTCCTTCACCGGGACAAGGAAGCCGTTTTGCCCCTCTGCCACCGTCTCGCGGCAGCCGGGCACGTCGGTGGTGATGATCGCCCGTCCCACGGCCATGGCCTCGATCACGCTGCGGGGCATTCCCTCGTGGTAGGAGGGAAGGACAAAGACGGAGCAGTCGGCAAGGAAGGGCCGCACGTCGTCGGTATGGCCGCAGTATTCCACGCCGGAATCCCGGAACCGTTCCTCCATCTCCTCCTGCGTCAGCGATTCGTCGTTGTGGTCGAAGCCGCCCACCAGCCGGATCACGGCTTCGGGACACTCTTTTTTTACAGCGGCGGCCGCCTCCAGATACTCCCGGATCCCCTTGCTCCAAAGGATGCGGGCCACCATCAGGAAGACGGGGCCCTCCGGCAGGGGCTGCCGGACGTAGTGGGTCATATCCACGCCGGAGCCGCCGACAACGAGCGCGTTCTCACGGGGGAGCAGATGATGCGTTCTGAAATAGGTAAGGTCGTCGTGGTTCTGGAAGAACATGCAGTCCGCCCGGCCCGCGGCAAACCGGTAACCGGCGGACATGACCAGCCGCACGACGAAATCCTTGAGGCCAGTGCGGTAAAAGGCGTTTTCCAGCCCGTTGACCAGCACGCTGTAATGGCCGACGCGGCTCAGCGCCGCCGCCACGGAGCCGAAGGTCGTGGGCTTGCTCATATAGAGGAAACAGAGATCGGGCCGCAGGGACCGGAACAGGCGCGTGTAGCCCGCGATCATCCGCAGGCCGTCGCCGATACCGATGCCCACCCGGCTGCCCGCCACCTGGGCGTACTCCGCGCCGAGGGAAGCGATGGCGTCGCGCATGGTCTCCGGCGGTTCGATGGACACGCAGACCACCCGGTTGCCCTGAGAGACGAGATAGCGGATAAAAGGCCCGCGGAAATTGACCAGTGATTCTCCGTCCGCCGACACCACGGCGACGGTCCTTTGCTGCTTCGCCATCACACGATACTCCTGATATATTCCAATTCCTTCTCCCCATAGCGCTGGTCGATGGTGACCGGGATCACATAACGGGAGATATAATATTCAAAGCTGTCTTCGGGCACTTCCTCCAGCAGATAGCTCCACCAGTGTCCCTGAAAATGCTTGTGGGCGAGAAAGCGGTCCAGCAGGCCGTCGTCCTCTGCCAGCAGCGGGTAAACCATCGGCACACAGTCCTCCGCGTAGTACCGCAGGGGGTCGAGCCGGTTCACGCCGCCGAACAGCCGGTGGGCAGCGTCGAAATTCTCCCGCCGCCGCGCCCGGATCGTTTCATAGTCCGCGCCGTCCAGAATCGTGCGGGTCAGCTTCGACATGCGCCGCAGCCCCTCCCGGTCGATGCGCTCTTCGTTTTGCCGCCGGGCTTCATAGGCCTTGCCCTCGCAGCCGTATTCGATCCGTTCCAGCAGATAGACGGAGGTGTCGCTGGAAAAGCTCTGTTCATAGGTGTCACAGAACCGCTCCGCACCGGGGCCGAGGACGTAGGCGCCGTCCGGCGCGCCAACGAATTTGCGGGCGGAACAGACGTTATAGGCGCCCTCCACGGGCTGCGCGAAAAACGCCTGGGAATTGTCAATGATGGGATGGGGATATTTTGCCGCCAGCGACGCCATCCGTTCGTGGGACATGACGCCGAAATAGTTGACCAGCAGCACCGCGTCCTCCGTCGCGGGGGTGAGATCCAGGGGGTCGAACCGTTCGTCGATGCGGTAAAACCGCAGGGCGCAGCCGTTCTTTTGCAGAAACTCGCGCACGCAGTCGCACTG
>CAMVNL010000055.1 GCA_947168785.1 uncultured Clostridia bacterium
AAGGGATTTTGACTGAAATCATTCTCTCCGGACAATAAAGTATGGGGTTCAAAAAAGGACTGAGGCGCCAAAAATAATCGGTCATCCTTAGGGTGTCCGATTATTTTTGTATCCCGCAAAAGGACCGCACACCTGCGGCAGCGGGGTTGTGCAAAATCGTGTGCCGAGGTTGTTGGCAGACCTGTCTTTCTCAGGTTCTTATTATCAATATGCGTCAATAATCTTGAAAAAATATCCATTGTGCACTATACTTTTATTATGTAATTTTAAAGAATATTCATTAATACTTAATGATTTTGAGGATTATGAAAGCACAAAGAGATTATTGGTGCAATGATTAAAGCATCTATGGAATATTTCAACATCACTGCAGTCTGATGAATGATTGTCAGGAACGGAGGACCATACATAATGAGTAAAACAAAAACGGTGATTGCCCTCGCCTCCGCCGCTGTGGTATGCGGGGCGGCGACGTTCGGCGCGATCGCGCTGCGCAATGCAGCCGCCAAAAATCGTCTTGCGGAAAAGCTGGAAGGCGGGCTTCTGCCGGCCGCTCCGCAGGTTACAGAGGAGGGAAGGGATTGTATTCATTTTCTCAGTACCGGCTCTTCTGACGCCATTCTGCTGGAAAGCGACGGGCATTTTGCCATGGTGGACGCCGGTGAGGACACCGATAATCCCCGGAACTTGCCCGGGCTGGAGCTGCCCGGATTCGAGCAGGAGGTGCTTTCTTATCTGAAGCGTCATGCTGCGGATGAAAACGGCAAGGTCCATCTGGATTTCGTGCTGGGTACCCACGCCCATTCCGATCATCTGGGCGGCTTCGATACGATCATTGCCGATCCGGACGTGACCGTGGACCGGGCCTATCTGAAACCCTATGACGCCTCTAAAATCACCGATAATGAGATCACGGAATGGGATAATCAGGAGGTCTACGACCAGATGGCGCAGGCGCTGGAGGCCCGGGCCGTGCCGGTTGTTTCGGAGCCAAGCGATGAACCTTTTGCCTTTGGCAATCTGACGCTGACGATGTTCAACTCCGTGGATCCCGTCTCAAACAAGAAGGTGGGAGAAAATGACCAGTCCCTCTGCCTGCTGGTGGAAAAAAACGGCACGCGGGTGTTCCTTGCTGCCGATCTTGACAATAAATCCGGCGATGAAAGCCGGTTGGCGCCGCTGATCGGCAAGGTAGATCTGCTGAAGGTGGGGCACCACAGCTACAGCGGGTCCAGCTCGGCAAAGTTTATCCGCACGCTCTCCCCGACCGCCTGCGTCGTCACCAACCGGTTTGAGAGCATGGACCGCAACACGCTGTCCCGCATCGAACGGATCTGCGGGCCGCAGTTTTATGTGACCGGCAAGGAAAACGGCGTGCTGGCGGTGCTGGGCGACGACGGCGATATCACGTATTACGGGCAGATCCAGCCGTCTGCACAATAAAAGTCAGAAAAGGAGAGAGATGAATGGCAAACGCGAAAAAAGTAGGGCAGCTCATTAAAAAGGCCAGAACGGAGGCGGGGCTGACCCAGGAACAGCTGGCCCGCAAGGTAAAAAACTGCTCCGCATCCGACGTGGGCCGGGCGGAGCGCGGTGAAAAAGAGCTGACGACGGAACAGCTCAAACAGGTGGCCAAAGCCACGGGTGTGACGCAGAAATCGCTGCTGGACGCGGCAAAAGGCGCTTCTTCCGTCACAGTTAAGCCGCCGGCCGGAGCCAATACCTCCTCCATGCAGGTGACCGCCACCGAGAAAAAACTGGTGCAGCTCTATCGGGCGGCGGACAGCCGGACGAAGAAGGAAGTGATGGCTGCCCTCAAGGGAGAAACGGTGGAAACGCTGGTGGGGAGTCTTATCGGTTCCGCCTTCAGCGCTTTGACGGGCAAGAAGAACCTGCCGGAGGACGGGGAGGAATAAACCGCTGTCGTTCAAGAGGAACGGAGATGCAGCGCCGCAAAGCCGGGTTCAGCGTTTTCTGCGTCGCCGAAGCGCTGTGAAGCAGAAACAGGATGATCAATCAGAAAAAGGTTCATCACGGAAAATGGTGTGATTTGTTTGTTGACAACAAATTCCACAAGAATCTGTGATGAACCAAAAAAGGACAGGCCGAAAACGGTCTGTCCTTTCGTGTCGTATGGGGTGTTGAAACGGCTGCCCTGCTTTCTCCGGTCGCCTGCGCGGGAAAGCGAGGGGGCGAGGATCCGGCTGGGCCGGAACGTCGTTTCAATCCGAAGGGGAACGCTTACGCCTTCTCCGGCTCCGGACGGTCGTTGACGCTTTCCACGTAATCGGAAACCATTCTGTTTCTTCTTTCGGAAAGCTCATAGTACATCTGCGCGCGGCGCTTTTTGTTGATGGGCCAGAGCATCTTGGGCACGATGCCGAGAATGCTGGTCAGGAAGGGAACGACCGTGGACAGGGCGAAGAGCCAGAACTTGGTCTTTTCGCTCTGGGTGCCGATCTTGAGGCCCTGCACGTAGCCAACCTTTTTCATGACGAAGTTGTTGATGGTGCCCATGAAGATGCCCTGCAGCTTGGCGACCAATCCCTTGGCGACGCCGGTGGTGGCTTCCATCCGGTAACCGTTTTTCCACTCGCAGTAGTCCATGGCCTCGTTCCACAGATCCGCATTGATGACCTTGTTGACGCCGAACAGGAGTTTGCCGAAGAATTCGGTGAAGCCGTAGCCGATGAGCATGGGCTTGAGCTTCAGGTAGTTCTTGTTGATCATGCCCAGGCCGAAGAAGCCCAGGGTGACCATGTCGCCGTAGAAGTCGGAGCCCACCCACAGGAACTTGGAGGAGAAGCGTTTGCGCAGCGGCGCCACAAAGGCGTAGCTGATGCTGCCCACCGGGGCCGAAATGCCGCTGACCAGCGCCTTGGCGGTGTTGATCATGGAATCGCCGCCAAACACGTCGATCCAGTAGTTCTGCTGGCTGGTGCCCACGCCGAAACCGGCAAGGAAGTCGGAAAGGGTCATCAGCAGCACGGGGTAGTTGGTAAAGATGGCGTGGAAGCCCGCCTTCAGGTCGGGGCGCTCCAGCGACTGAGGCACGCGCTCATCCGACTGCATGAAGAACCAGAAGGTGAACGCGGAGGAGACCAGCGCCGTGCCGACGCCCATGCCCATGAAGATCGTGCGCAGCTGGGTCTTCCACCGGCCGGTGGTGATCATGTCGTACATGAAGCCGAACACGTAACCGGGAACGTCCTCTCCCATGTAACCGGTCAAAAGCTCCGCCAGTGTGATCAGACGCACACGTTCGTTGGGGTTCGGGGTGATGGTGCTCATATAACCGCTGCGCGCCACCCCGGTAAAGGTGTTGGCGGTCTCGGTGAGCACGCTGAAGGCAAAGTAGAAGATCAGCTTCGGGATATAGGTTCCCGGGGTGTTCGGGAAGAAGTAGGGCAGGAACCAGTAGAGCAGGCCGATCAGGGTCATGGGGATCTGGAAGAACACCAGATAGGGACGGAACTTGCCGATGCGGGTACGGGTGTTGTCCACAATGGCGGAAATGAAGGTATCGTTGATGATATCCCACGCGCCGGTGAACAGGCCCACGATGGCGGAAATGCCGAAGTCGATCTTGACCACGTCCCAGATGTACCGCTGGCTGTAGCCGTTGATGTTGAAGGTGTTGGACCAGTCGTTGAACAGATAGGCGATCGTTTCCTTGGTGCCGACGTAGTTATAGCTTCGGAAAACGTTTGCCGTCAACGTTTTTTCGTCAACCTCGGCGGGCGCTTGCGTGTTTTTCTGCTCAGCCATTGTTTTCCACCTCCAGTTCCAGCTCCGTAATGTAGACGATCAGTTCGTCCGTATAAGTGTGTCCCCCGTATTCCAGCGTCATGGTGACCGTCGCGGTCTCCTCCGGCGCTTTATGCACCGTCATGACGCCGTCCGCGTCAATGGAGAGCGCATTCGGATCGGAGGGGGTAAAGGTCAGGGTGAAGTCTTCCCCTGCCATGGCCGCTTCGCTGACCTTTACGTCGGCGGGCAGCGCCTTCATATCGCCTGCCTTGGCGGCGATGGCGCGTTCAAGGAAACGGGCCCCGTACCAGGAGAAATCCACGTGCTGCGTGGTTTTGTAGGGCAGCACGACCCGGGTCTGCGCGGCGCCTTCCAGCAGCGGCGCGTAGGCGTCCGTCAGCGTGACGTCGGCGGTGAGCCGCAGATCCGTATGGATCGCCACGTTCAGCAGCCGGTCGTAAACGCGGTCGATTTCGAAATGCAGATAACAGCTTTGCACTTCGGCGGTTACCTCGGCGGCGCTGACGGCGGCGGAGAATTTCTCCAGCGCGCCTTCATAGATCTCGCCGGAGGTGAACGCCGCGGCGTCAACAGAGGCGGGGTCCAGGGTCAGGTCCACGAAATAAATACCGTCGTCGGTGACTTCGCCCTCTTCGTCGGTGCGGCCCTGCTCCGCGGTGAATTCCGTAATGGCGTTCGGGTCCAGCTGCAGCGCGGGGGCGTTCTCCGCTTCATTCATTCTGACGTTCGAGGCGGAGGGGTAGAGGGCGGAAAATTCGCCGGCGGCGCCGTCCCGGATCAGGGAGATCACGGCGTTGTCGTCATAGGCGAAGGGCAGCTCCATATCGCCGCCCAGGTCCACGTCGGTCCGCCAGGAGCCCTCCGCTTCATCGGAGGCGACGGCGGCGGCGTACAGGCCGTTCAGATAGTCCGCCAGCGCGGCTTTTTCCGTCGGCAGCGCCGTGGCTGAGGGCTGCGGGGCGATTTCGGGCATCTGGAAACGCGGCTTGTTTATCTCGTTCTTGGCGTAGAGCGCCACGGCGCCGAAGCAGCCGCCCAGGAGAACGAGGATCAGAAGGGCGATCAGCAGGCGTTTGCCGGTTTTTCCCATCGGCTTACTCATAACTCTTTGCCCTCCTCTTCTGCCTTCAGCGCTTCTTCCAGCTGCTTCATGCGTTCTTCTCTCTCGTCGTCGCTTTCAAATACCGGCAGCGGCAGGCTGTCGAGATCGACTTCGCCCGCCCGCACCTTCTTGAGCATCTCGCGGCGCTTGATATCGTTTTCTTTATATTTGGGCTCAATGCCCTTTTTCAGCATGGCGCGGTTGAGCAGGAACAGCACCGCAAACATGGCGCAGGCCGCAAGGGAACCGAAGCCCAGCGACACGGCGGCGGTTTCGCTGTCCGCCGTGGTGAATTTCGTCACGAGGACCGCGATCTGGCCCACGGCGGAAAGGATCGCGCCGATGAGGGCGGCGTTCTTCATGAACTTGGCGCTTTTTGTCAGGTTCAGAAAGCTGAGGATGTAAGCCACCAGAATGACCACGTCCAGCAGCGCGGCGCAGACGAATACCGCCGCGGGGATCAGCGCCGCAACGGTCTGCGGCCTGACCAGCGTGCTGTTCAGAAAGTGGGGCAGGTTTGTCAGCAGCCCGTTCTGGAAGCTCTGGATCAGCCCGATGATCCCGACGGAAAAGGACCGCTCAAAGAGGGGCAGCATGAATTTTACGCCGCCGAAGGGGACGACCAGCGCAGCCGCAGCCAGCAGCGTAAACACCAGCCGGGCAATGGCCGGCTTGCTGCCGATAAAGGCTGCTTTGACGCGGGCGATGACCATCCGGGCCGCCGCGCCCTCCAGCTCCGTCCGCTTGGCGTCACGCATCAGCTTGCCCTCCTGGGTGTAATAGCGGATGTTGACGCCGCAGTGTTTACAGTTTGGTTTTAAGTCATAGAAGGGGATTTCGCCCCCGCATTTCGGACAATGCAAAAACAGAACACTCCTTTCGGTTCAGACCGAAACGCCGAAAATCAGTCTTTCTTGAAAAGGTTTTTGAAGAAATCGGCGATCTTCTGGAAGAGATCCTTGATCAGCTTGATCAGCGTGCGCGCGGGCTTGGTGGCCGCGCCGGCGGCGTCGTTGGTCCCCGCGAGACGGCGGGCGGTATAGCCTTCGCCGATCTTGTAAACCAGCTCATAGGTCTGCACGGTGACGGTGCCGTCCTCGTTCTTGACGCCCACGGTCAGGTTGAGGGCGCCGGGGCCGGCGTAGGGGATCGTCAGCAGGTGGTTATCCAGCGTGTAGTTGCTGACCGGAATGCCGTTGACGAACACGTAATCCACCGCGTCGTACTTGCCGATATCCACGGCGATGTTCTTGCTTTCGGATTTCGGAGGCAGCTCCGCCAGGATCTGACGGACGATGTAGTCGTAGCCGTTCTGGGTGGGATGGGTGCCGGTGAAGGTGTTGTCCTTGAAATCGCCCAGCAGCGACCAGTCCAGCTCGGCGGCCTGCGTCTCCGTGTTGGAGATATCCACGTAGGGGATGCCGTAGGTCTTGGACCACTTCTTGTACTGCTTGTTCATGCTGTCGGTGATGACAGAGAACGCGGAGCCGATGGGGGCCAGCAGGTCGTCGGTGATGGTGAGCTCGTTCACCAGATTGAAGGAACCCACCATGACGATGTCGGCGTCCGGATTCAGCTCAATGAGCTTTTCGATCAGCTTCGGATAATTGGCCTTCCAGTACTCATAGCCGTTCCACATCTCCGAAACCGCGGTCTTGACCAGGTTGATGATGGCCTCGGGGCTGGAAAGGTCAAAGCTCATGCCGTCCGCCAGCATGCCGCCGTTGGAAACGATGCGGTAGGTGCGGTAGAACACGTCGCACATGCCCAGCTGCACGGTGATCAGGTCGGCTCTGTCGATCAGGTCCATGATGTTGCCGCACTTGCCGATGGCGCCGCGGGACGCGGTGACGGCTTCAATGGTGTCGCCCTCGCGCACGCCGGCAAAAGAGCCGTCCCAGCCGAAATATTCCAGCATGTCAGCATAGTAGGCATAGTTCAGCTTCTCGTCGGTAAAGCCGTCGTCAACGCCCAGCAGGTCCAGCGTCACCGCCGTGGTCATGCCGGGATAGGTGAAGGGCCAATAGGTGGCGCTCTGGTCCGTCATGTCCATCGGGGCGTTGCAGCCCACGGCCTGCGCGATCTGATAGGGTACGCAGCCCTGCACGTTGCGCATGTCATACTCGCCGTACTGGCCTTCGCCGTCCGGCAGGTATTCGCCGTTCTTGCCGATGTAGAAGCCCTCCGCGCCGCAGCCGCGGGAGATGGAGTCGCCGATGGCGAGGTAGCCGCCGGCCTGGCCGTATTGTGTCACGTTGTCTTTGGTGGCGGCGAAGGAAACGGCGCCGCAGGTGAAAAGAAGAACAAGCGCAAGTGAAACGGAAAGGATTCTGTTAAAATGCTTTTTCATGTTGTGCCTCCTTATATAGTTGATTGTTATTTAAGTCTGCTTAAAAAGAATGCGCGTTTTTCGGGGTTATCCAGCGAGTGGACGGGCTTGACCTGCGCCGCGGAGGCGCCTTTTTCGATGCACCTTGCCGCCCACGCGTCGTGGGTGCCGGGCTGCTGATGGAGAATGACCAGACGGTCGATATAGCTTTTTGCCCGCTGGCTCGGATAGCGCTTGTTGCACTGTCCGATCAGGTCTTCGATCTCATCTACGCTCGCGTCCCAATCCACGTCCGCGTCGCTTTCCACGATCAGCGCATAGCGGTTGGGTTGTACGCTCTCGTCCTGATAGAAAAGCCAGTGGCCGATTTCCACGCCGTGTTTTTTTTCAAACATCTCTATGGTCGTGCGGGCGTCCTCCTCGCTGAACTTTTCGCCGGCAATGTTGAACATCTGCCCTTTACGGAAGACGAAAGAAATCAGCGGGCATTTGCCCCGGAAGCCCTTCACTTCGATCACGTCCTTCAGACGGTAGCGGTAAAGCCCCGCGAACGTGGTGATCAGCAGCTCGTATTTATGACCGACTTCCACCTGATCGAGGGTCAGGTACCGCTCTTCATCATCTTCGCCGAACGGAACGAATTCGTAGAAGCAGCTGTCGGTCAAAAGCTGCATATCGGTGTTTTCCAGCTCATAACAGGCGGCGACCAGGCCTTCTGACGCGCCGTAGATGGAGAAATCGAAGGGGACGTCTCCCGCCACGGTGCGGATATGCTCCGCCGCGGATTTGAACGAGGCGTTGCCGATGCCGCAGATCACCGCAAGATTCGGCCACAGGCGTTTAAACAGCGTTTCGTCAAAACCTTTCTCAAACTGCTCCCGCAGGTAGGCGGCGCGCGCCGGGTCCGGTTTGGCGTATTTTTCATAGTGGGCCCGCGCCTCCGGCGTCAGTTCGATCGACTTGTCAATGCCGCCCTTTTCGATGTCGTCAACGATCGTGCGCCAATTCTTTTTCAGATAAGCCAGCTGGCTGACGTTGACGCTGAAGAACACCGAGAAAAAGAATGTGGCGTCCGGATCCTGAAGCGCAAAACGGTACATGCAGTAAATGTAGTCGCCGTCGTGCATATCATACATCCGTTTGGAGGGCTGCATGAGAATAAACGGGTAGAACCTGCCGTATTCCCGCGCGCCGATCTCGGCGATATTGCTGCATGGCAGGCCGTTCGGAAGCGTTTCGTTGGTGGCAGGGGAGAGATACACGCCGCGGCCGGGCCGGAATTTTTTGCCCTGCTTTTTCAGCTCCGCCGCGCCCAGCGCCAGCGCTCTGGTCCATGTGTACCGGACGTACGCCTTTAACGACGCGTTGGTGGCGGGAATATATTTCGGCACTCCGGAGGAACCGGAGGTCCGGGAATAGCCCAGCACCTTTGAGGCGGTGATCAGGTTTTTCTCCCCGTTTTTCATCCGCTCGATATACGGCTCGTAATCCTCATATCCGGAGGGGGGAACGCTTTGCCGGAAGTCCTCGAGCGAACGGATTTTGTCAAATCCGTGCAGCTTGCCGAACTCCGTGTTCCGGTTGGTTCTGATAATGCTTTTCAGCAGCGCGGCGTTTTGTTTCATGGGATTTTCCGCGGACCGCGCCAGTCTGCGGAGGCTCCCCTTGCCCTTGACGACCATGACGCGCATGGCGAGGCGGTTCAGGAAACGATGAGACATAAGAATCCCTCTTTCAGAAAAATTTGATTCCGCAGGGGTTTTTTATTTCTTGTCAAAAACGCTTACCAGCAGGTTGACCATTCTGACGAATACGTAGAGGAGCTTGCGCAGGCCGCGCAGGGCGGGGGACATGGGATTTTCCTTCACGGTCTTTTCACGGCTTTCGCCGAAGAGGTCCGCGGGAACGCTGCTGACGAAGTGCTCCGGCTGCTCAATGCCCAGGGCGTAGAGGGCGATGGCGGA
>CAMVNL010000056.1 GCA_947168785.1 uncultured Clostridia bacterium
GTCCGCCGTGGCGGAGTCCAGCGTGGTGCGCGGGGCGGTGGCGTCGGCTTCTCCCTGGTCGGCGGTCTTCACGGTGACGCCGTTAAAGCTGCCCGCGTCGGCGAACAGCTCGCCCGCCTTGGCGGCCGCGATCTCGCCCTTCAGCTTTTCGATCTCTTTTTCCTTGGCTTTCAGCTCGGCGGTCACCGCAGCGGCCCGGTCGCACACGTCCGCGACGTTGCACTTCAGCGCGGCGGCGGTCTTTGCCAGCGCCAGCTCCGTCTTCTTCACGTAGTCCAGCGCACCCTTGCCGGTATAGGCCTCGATGCGGCGCACGCCGGAGGCCACGGAGGATTCGGAGATGATCTTGAACAGGCCCAGGTTGCCGGTGTTGGCGGCGTGGGTGCCGCCGCACAGCTCCAGCGAATTGCCCGCCTTGACCACCCGGACCGTATCGCCGTATTTCTCGCCGAACAGCGCCATGGCGCCCATGGCCTTGGCCTCCGCCAGCGTTTTTTCGCCGGTCTCCACCGGGACGGCGGACAAGATCACGTCGTTGACGCGGCCCTCGATTGTGGCCAGCTCCTCGGTGGTGAGGGCGGAGAAATGGGTGAAGTCGAACCGCATGCTGTGGTCGCTGACCAACTGTCCGGCCTGCTCCACGTGGCTGCCGAGGGTCTCCCGCAGGGCCGCCTGCAGCAGGTGCGCGGCGGTGTGGTTGCGGCGGATGGCGTCACGGCGGGCTTCATCCACGGCGGCTTCGCAGGCATCGCCCTCTGCCACTTCGCCCTCGGCGACCACACCCTTATGCAGGAAGATGCCGTTGCTGTTCTTGGTGGTGTCGGTCACCTCAAACCGGAAGCCGTTGCCGGTGATCACGCCCGTGTCGCCCACCTGTCCGCCGCTCTCGGCGTAGAAGGGGGTGGTATCCAGCACCAGCACCGCCTCGTCGCCCTGCATGGCGGCTTCGGTCTTTTCCGCGTCCGCGTTCAGAATGGCCAGCACCTTGCCGCTGCCGGTCACGCCCTCGTAGCCCGTGAACACGGTGGGGGCGATCCCCTTGAGGGTGGCGCCGGTATTCTTCCACGCGTCCGCCCCCGCGTCCTTGCGGGCGCTGCGGGCGGTGTCCTTCTGCTTTTTCACCAGCCGGGCGAACTCCTCCTCGTCGCAGGTCATGTTCCGCTCGGCCAGGATGTCCTTCGTCAGGTCGATGGGGAAGCCGAAGGTGTCGGAGAGCTGGAACACGTCCGCGCCGCTGAGAGACTTGCCGTCGGAGGCGGCGATCATGTTCTCCAGAAGCTTGAGGCCCGCGTCCACCTTCTTGTTGAAGTTCTCTTCCTCAATGCCGATGATTTTCAGAATATAGTCGCGCTTTTCCTCCAGCACGGGATAGGCGCTCTTGCTCTCCTCAATGACCGTCTCGGCCACCTCGGACAGGAAGGGACGGTCGATGCCCAGCAGCCGTCCGTGACGGGCGGCGCGGCGCAGCAGGCGGCGCAGCACGTAGCCTCGTCCCTCGTTGGAGGGCATGACCCCGTCGGAGATCATCATGGTGGTGCTGCGGATGTGGTCGGTGATGACCCGCAGGGAGATATCCTTCTTATCGTCATCGTGATAGTTGACGCCCGCGATGCGGATGACGTGCTTCATGACGTTGCGGATGGTGTCCACCTCAAAGATGTTGTCCACGCCCTGGGCGATGCAGGCCAGGCGCTCCAGCCCCATGCCGGTGTCGATGTTGGGATTTTTCAGGCGGGTATAATTGCCGTTGCCGTCGTTCTCGAACTGGGTGAAGACCAGATTCCAGAACTCCACGTAGCGGTCGCAGTCGCAGCCCACCTTGCAGGTGGGTTTGCCGCAGCCCTTTTCCGGGCCGCGGTCATAGTACAGCTCGCTGCAGGGGCCGCAGGGGCCCGCGCCGTGCTCCCAGAAATTGTCCTCCCGGCCCAGCCGTACCATGTGGTCGGGGGCCACGCCCACTTCTTTCGTCCAGATGTCAAAGGCCTCGTCGTCGTCCTGAAAGATGCTCACGTAGATCTTTTCCGGATCCATCTCCATCACCTTGGTGCAGAACTCCCACGCCCAGGCGGTGGCCTCGTGCTTGAAGTAGTCGCCGAAGGAGAAGTTGCCCAGCATCTCAAAGAAGGTGCCGTGGCGGGCGGTGATGCCCACCCGCTCGATATCCGGCGTGCGGATGCACTTCTGGCAGGTGGTGACGCGCTTGCGGGGCGGGGTGACCTCGCCCGTGAAGTACTTCTTCATAGGGGCCATGCCTGCGTTGATCAGCAGCAGGCTCTTGTCGCCCTGAGGGATCAGCGAGAAGCTGTCCAACCGCAGGTGGCCTTTGGATTCAAAGAAATTGAGATACTTTTCCCGTATCGTGTTGAGGGATTGCCATTCCATATGTAAAAACCTCCGTTTGATTTACCGTTCTTTTGAATGATGAAAGATGAAAGCGGAAAGATGAAATGCGGAAGGGCTTCGCCCTTGCCCATTTTATCATGCCGGCCGCAGGCCCCGCGTTTCAACTTTTCACTTTTATCTTTTTTCCGCGTGGGCGGAAAAAAGAAAACGCCTGTCCTCTCTCCGGGACGGCGTTTGGCCGCGGTACCACCCGGATTGTGACAAGCACCCCTTATCCTTCCTTAACGCGGAAGCAACGCCGGATTCCTCACCCGGGCGCGGCGCGGCGGCTGTGTTTTTCCGAAAACCGGGGACTTACACCGGCCGTCCCCTCTCTGCGCGTTTTGCAGAAAAACGTAACCGCGCCATAGCGCAGCATTATTATTGGATAGTATAATTCTTTTTTTGTTTTTTGTCAATCATAAAAGCGGGATTTTCGCGGGTGGGCGGAAGGAATTTCCGTGATTTTCTATGTCTCTGATGCAGCGGACGATTCTTATTGAAGCGCATACAAAGGTTGCGCGTGAAGAGGCAAAGGCCATTGCCCGGCGGCAGCCGGCGGGTTTGCGGCGGAAGAAGACGTCGCCCGGGAGGGGATCGGCGTTTCAATAAAAAACGAAACGGTATCATACGGCGCGGACTGTATTTTTTCCTGTGACATGATTTCAACTTGGATATGACGATTTATCGTATTTTTATTAAACTGGATTTAAGTATTGCGTGATATGATTTCCAATCATATCCACGAGATCATTTCTATAAGGCGGTGAAGAATTGTGTTCGGCTTTGTGGTGGCGAACCCGGAAAAACTGAATGAAGACCAGCGGGCCCATTACCGGGCGGTCTACTGCGGCCTGTGCCGGGCGCTGGGCAAAGAGCACGGCTTTATCGACCGTTTCACCCTGACCTACGACCTGGCGTTCCTGATCCTGGTGCTTTCCGCCGTGACGGGGGAGCCCTATGAGACGCCGGCGGAGCGCTGTCCCATCCATCCTTCTAAGCATAACTACGCCGTGAACCGGTTCACCTCCTACGCCGCCGATATGAATATCGCCCTGTCCTATTATAAATTTCTGGACGACAAGGCGGACGACGGCTCGGCTGTCGCCTCGGTCAAGGCGGCGGTCTTCCGCAAAGAAGCGGAGGCGGCTGCGCAGAGATATCCCGTCCAGAGCAAAGCCATTACAGACTGTCTGGAACGGCTCTCCGCCGCCGAAAGATCCGATATCCTGATGCCGGACGTGCCCGCCGGAATTTTCGGGGAACTGATGGGGGCGCTGTTCGCCGTGGACGGCTTGGAACACAGAGACCTGTTATACGATTTCGGCGTTTCGCTGGGCAAGGCCATCTACGTGATGGACGCGGCGGTGGACCTGAAAAAGGATATCAAAAAGAAACAGTACAATCCGCTGATCATGATGAAAAAAGAGGACGTGAAAACGGCGCTGGACATTCTGATGGCGGACGTGGTGGAGCAATACAGACGACTGCCGGTCAAGCAGGACGCGGCGATAATCGAAAACATCCTGTATTCCGGGATATGGACGGTCTATGAAAGCCGCCGGCGCAAAGAGAACGGCGAACAAACGGCGGAAGCAATGAAAGGAGACGACCGGTGAACAGAGATCCCTATCAGGTCCTCGGCGTTTCTCCCGGGGCGAGCGACGAGGAGGTCACCAAGGCCTACCGCAAGCTGGCAAAAAAATATCACCCGGACCTGAATCCGGGCGACGCGGCGGCAGCGGAGAAGATGAGCGAGATCAACGCCGCCTACGATCAGATCAAAAACGGCTATACGCCGTCATCTTCCGCTTCTTCCTCTTCCTCCGGCCGGTATGGTTCCCCGGCGGGGCAGGGGTACGATCCCTTCGGGGGCTTTCGGACCTATACGTGGTACACGGGCTACCGGGACGGCGCGGAGGAGCGGACCTATTCCGGGACGGACGCCCAGCGGCTGGAGAGCGTGAAGGTGCTGCTGCTCAACCGCCGTTTTTCACAGGCCTGGAGCCTGCTGAATACCATCGACGAGCGCACGGGACGCTGGTATTATTACGCGGCGGCGGCCCACGTGGGGCTTGGCAACCGCATGGCGGCGGTGCAGTTCGCCCGCGTCGCCTGCGAGAAGGAACCGGACAACCCCGAATACCGGCAGCTGTACGAAAAGCTTACAAATCCAGGAACGGAGTATGAAACCTACAGCCGTTCCTACGGCCTGCCCCGGCTGCGGTTTTCCCGCTGGTGCTTCTGGTGCTGCCTGATCAACGCCATCTGCAACGGTCTCAGCTTCTGCTTTGCGCAGAACGGCAGCGGCCGCGCGCCTTATTACGGCGGATTTTGTTGTTAAGGAGAAATGACGATGAATTTTTTGGAAAGAGTGCGCCGGTTCATGTACGGCCGGTATGGCTTCGACCAGTTCGGCCGGTTCCTGTTCGGGCTGGGGATTTTCTTTTGGGCGGTCTGTTTTCTGCTGCGGTTCGCGCTTGCCTTTAAGACCATGTATATCATTTACCGGGTCTGCTCGGTGTTGAATACGGCGGTGTACGTCTACGCGGTGTTCCGTATCCTCTCCCGCAATACCTACAAGCGGAGCCTTGAAAACGAAAAATATTTAAGGATCAGGAACAAGGTCGTCCCGATCCTTGAAAAGAAGACGGAGAATCTTCGCAACAAAGAGTATATTTTCAAAAAATGTCCCCAGTGCGGCGTCCGGCTCCGGCTGAAACGCGTCCGGGGCAAGCACACCACAAAATGCCCCAAATGCGGCAAAACCTTCAACGTGCGGGTGTTTGTCGATTACCGGAACGACGGGTATACGGATATCCGATAATACGAGGCGTTTGGGAGTCGTTGGCAAATTGGCAGTTTTGCGAGATAATCCGGTAGCGCGGCACCTCAGTGCCGCTATTGGCACAAACAACATTACAGACGGTTTTTCCAGTCAGACAATGGTTAGCTTTTAAGGTAAAGCATATTATAATTCCAAAATCCGTTTAGAAAGCAACATTTGCTGACAGCGGCACTGAGGTGCCGCGCTACCGATATTGCCCCGACAAATCTCCCCTTATCTCCCGTCCTCCTATTCAGCCTCCACCAGCTTTCCTCCCCGGAAGACCAGCACGTTCTTTACGCCCGTGCTCTTTGCCAGCGCAAGGGCGTCGTCAAAGGCGTAATCCAGCTGCGTTTTATCGTGACAGTCGCTGCCGATTACCACACAGCCGTTCCGTTCTGCGATCCTCTCCATCAGGAAGGCCGCCGGGTAGGGGACGTCTTTTTTCTTTCTGGCCATCGCCCCGGTGTTGATCTCGATGGGGATTCCCGCGTCCAGCAGGACGTCCAGCGCCTCCAGCGCCGTTTTGCGGTAATATTTGCTGTCTTCGTTGATGACGCCGAACTTTGTCAGCAGATCGAAATGCGCCATATAGAGGGGGCGCAGCGCGGCGCAGTCCGCCACGTTCTCGTAATACCGGCGGACATACTCGTTTTCCTCCCCGCCGCAGCCCTCGTCGATTCCTTGTCGTGTCGCCTCCGCGCAGTGGTCCACGGCGTAATAGACGCCGCCGGCCTCAATATAATGTACCCCGGCGATAAAATAGTCAAAACCTTCTTTTAATTCTCGGGACGAGTAAAAGTCAAGCTCCGTGCCGCAGTACAGCTCGATTTTATCTTGATATTCTTCTTTCAGACGGCCGATCTCCGCTTTGTAGGCAGGGTAGGCCTCTTTTTTCATGCAGTAGCTGAGATCGAAGGACGTGTAGCTGTGGTCGGAAAAGCCCAGGGCGAAAAAACCTTTTTCTAGCGCCGTGAGCACCAGCTCCTCCGGCGTGTTTTTTCCGTCGGAAAAGGTCGTATGGGTGTGCATATTGCCTTGTATCATGGTTCCGGTGTACCTTTCTCTTTTTTCATGCAACAGTATAAAACAGAAGCGGAAAGAATGCAACCGCAATTATTCATGCGGCAATTGAAAATTTCTGAAAAAGGTATGTAATTTGGCAATATTTAATTTCCGAAGTAACAAAGAAAAACGCCCGCTTTCTTGACAGGAAAAATGATGTGTGCTATGCTGAATCCATATGATAATCGGATCGGAGGTTTGCTCTATGGCAGCAAAAACGGCTTCTCCGGAAAAGCAGCGCCGGGCCGCGCTGAAAAAGCAGAAGGAGATCGCGAAATGGGAAAAGGAAAAGTCCCGACCCAGACGCAATACGTACCTTATTTATATGCTGTTTGTGATCACGCTGGTGTTCATCACCGATATGATCGCATCTGAGATATGCCGGCAGATGAAAACGGAAATCGCAAAAGACCTCTTCGCCGGTTACGGCGATCAGTCACTGTCAAAGATCGGCACGATCGATCTGCTCTCGTTTCCCTGCATCGCCGTTTCACTGTTCTATAAAACGCTGTCCGACCGTTTCGGCCGACGGCTGTTCCTGATCATCAACACCCTCGGCATGGGGATCGGCATGACGCTGATCCATCTTTCCGGCAGCATCCCGATGTACGTGATCGGCTTCTGTATCATCTCGTTTTTTGTGCCCAATGATATGCAGGTGGTCTACGTCATGGAAACGTCGCCGGAAAAGCACCGGGCCAAAATACTCTCCGTCATCAGGGCTGTCGCGACTCTCAGCCTGATGCTGATCCCGCTGTTCCGTCGGATCTTTATGCACGAGCTGAGCCAGTGGCGCATGGTCTTTCTGGTCCCGGCCGTCATCGGATTCGCCGCCTCTTTCCTTGTGCTGCTCTTTGCCCGGGAAACGGACGTGTTCATCGATTCCCGCCTGAAGTATCTGCAAATGAGCGAGGAGGAGATCCGGCAGGAAAAGGCCCGGAAAGACGTGCAGAACGCACAGGGCGGGTTCTTCAACGCGCTGCGGTTTGCCATGCGCCATAAGCAGCACCGCTGGCTGTTTATCCTTATGGCGTTCCATAATCTGGGCTTCATCATCACCATGAATTATCAGACGATGCTCTCCTATGGGTACGCCGGTCACCTGACGTCCTCCGGCGCGATGACGCCGGATCAGGCGCTGGAATCCGTCAACGCCAGCAACGGCGTTGTGACGCAGGCGCTGTTCCTCTTCGCCGTCGGCAGCGCCTTCTTCCAGCTGCTGTTCGGCTTCGTTTCCGATAAGCTGGGCCGTAAGCCCGCCGGGGCAATGATGTCCGCGCTGACCTTTACCACGCTGCTGCTGTTTACCTTTGGGGCCAAGCTGGCCTGGAACCCCTATCTTGTCGGCTTCCTGACCGGCGCATGCGTCGGCAGCTTCACGTCTGTCGGTGATATCAACGTCATGATGATGTCGGAATCCTCCCCCACGAATCTGCGTTCCTCCGTCACCTCCTCCGCCTACGTGATCGAGGCGCTGGGCACCTTCGTCGGAATGGCGGTCTCCCTGCCGCTTCTCGGTGTGTTCGGCGATTCCGCCGTCGCCACCCTGACGCTGTGCATTTCCGCCCCCGGTATTCTGATCGGCCTGATCCTCGTGCTGCTGAAAACCCACGAGACCAGAGGCATGGACCTCGATACCGTCACCGGGTGCGAGTGGGATTGAGCAATTTGATTTGTTGAATTGTTACCGTCTGCGTGAAAACTGTTCCCATGCGGTAGCGCGGCTGCCCACAGCCGCCCCGCCGAAGGCGGTTCTTGACATAAACAACATGTTATAATAAAAAAAACAAGCAAATCGTACGTTCTTAATGCAACTTTTGCTACGAACCGGCTTGCGCCGGGGCGGCTGTGGGCAGCCGCGCTACCCCTGTGAGAAAGGTTTTGCTCATAAAACCAAACATCTCGACATACTCCAATTTGTTTATCCGACAACTGACGGAGCCCGGTCAACGACCGGGCTCCGTTTTGTCATATTCGGCGGACAATCATTCCGCGATGAAGGTGTAGGTGAAGGGGGCGGAGGTCTCCGCATAGGCGTTCATGGCGACGATCTTCGCTTTATAGGTCTTGCCGCTTTCCAGCTTGCCCAGGTTGACGTCGTACTTGTCCTCTTCAAACAGGTACATATACTTGCCGGAGAAGTTATCCGCCGCGAAGGGCACGCCCGCCCGGGTGACGCTGACCTTGTAGCTTTCCACCACGTACCGGTCCTTGGCCCCGGTGAAGGTGAGGATCGTTTCGCCGTTCTCGTTGACCGCCGTGGAAACGACGGTGTCCGCCGGGAAGACCGGCGCTTTATCCCGCAGCTTCATTTTCAGATAGGAATACTCATAATTGCGTCCCGCAAGGTCGGTGAGGTAATACTCCGTATCGAAAAACTGATCGGTGATCAGGTCGTAGAGCCTGATGCGCACGTTGCCGTCCGCGTCCGCCTCCACGATATAGAACTGGGCCGCCTGTTCGGTTTCATAGGGGAAGTTGCCGGCGATGCCGTCCAGCTCGGTCTCAAAATAGCTCAACGTGCCGCAGCCCAGCGCCGTGTAGCCGCCCTGCCAGATGGAGCGCGGGTCGTTGACCGGGTAGTGGGAATGACCGGAAAAGTTGACGGCCTGGGGGTATTTGAGCATCACCGTGGGAATGGACGCGTCGCCCCAGTTGACGCTGCCGTAGACCGTGGCGAAGGGGCCGGGGTGCTGGAACACAAAGATGGGTTTGTCGCCGGTATCCGCCACGGCGGCCTTCATTTCGCCGTCCAGCCAGCGCATCTTGTCCCGGAAGGTTTTCCCGTCGTCGCAGTAAGAGCACAGAATGAAGTGATACCCGTTGATGACCGTGCTGGTCTCCGTATCGTGGCCCATCATGCCCCGGAACACG
>CAMVNL010000057.1 GCA_947168785.1 uncultured Clostridia bacterium
TCAGTGCCGCTCTTCGCGCAAACAACTATCGTAGCACGGCGCATTGCGCCGTCTGAGGGGGTCCTTCAGGGGCACGTCAATTATTTTATCGAAACGTCGGTTTTCCTTTCGTCCGGAATATTGTTACTGTGTCCGGCCGTCTGACGGCGCCTTGCGCCGTTAATCGAGGACTAACAACTATCAAAACGCAAGAAAAACGGAACTGCGTTGCAACGGCGCACGGCGCCGTGCTACGGTTTTAATCAGCGCGGCAACCCCCAATTTGTCTCCCTCACCCATCATCTTCCCGCAGGGCAATACCCGTCGCGGCAAGGCGCCGCTGACGGCTGCTTATACAGAAAAAGAGAGGAAAAGCAAAATGAAACACATCAGAAAACTGCTGGCTGTGATGATGGCCGCCATGCTGCTGGCGCCCGCCGCCCTGGCGGTGGCCGCCGACGAGGCTGACCCCACCCAGCTTCGCTTCAACGCGGACGGCACCTTTAAGATCATGCTGTTCGCCGACCCCCAGGACGATCAGGACCTGGAGGAGACCACCGTCGCCATCATGTGCGAGGCGCTGGATAAATACCAGCCCGACCTTGTTATCTATCTGGGCGACAACGCCGTGGCGGACGCGGAATTCCAGCCGGACGCCATCAAGGCCGTCACCAAGCCCGTGGTGGACCGGGGCATCCCCTATTCCATCGTCTTCGGCAACCACGACGAGGAGCACAACATCAGCAAAGAGGACATGCTGGCGATCTATCAGAGTCTGGGCAACTGCCTGACCTATGACGCCGCCCCGCAGATCACCGGCTGCGGCAACCGCAACCATCCCATCTATTCCTCCGACGGCTCGAAGGTGCTCTTCAACCTGTGGATGATCGACTCCAACATGTATAACACCGACCCCGGCGTGGGCGGCTACGACTACGTCCACCCGGACCAGATCGAATGGTACAAGGAGACGGCGGCGGCGCTGGCGGAACAGAACGGCGGCGAAGTGGTCCCCGCCATGGACTTCCAGCACATCATCATCCCGGAGATCTTCGATAAGCTCTATATGGAGCTGCCCTTCTCTCTGGGCGAGGCCTCCGAGAACCGCAACGGCAAGCATTACACCGCCCTGCCCGTGTTCACCCGTCTGACCGGCTATTGGCTGGAAAAGCCCTGCCCGCCGGACGTGTATGACGGCCAACTGGACGCCTGGCTGGAGGTGGGCGACGTGATCGCCGAGTTCAACGGCCACGACCACGTCAACTCCTTCATGACCAACATCCGCGGCGTGGACGTGACCAACGTCCCCACGGTGGGCTGCAATTCCTATTTCAAGGATATCAACCGCGGCGCGGGCCTCATCACCCTGCATGCGGACGACGTGAAGAACTACGACTATGAGCAGATCCGCATGTACGACCTGGCGCTGGCGGACGGTTCCGACATCCCCAACGTGGAGGGCGGCAAGATCAAGCCCTACTACGGCCTTGTGAAGTTCCTTGATACCATCGTCATCAAGCTGTTCTTCAACGTGTTCGCCTTCTTCCAGAAGGTGCTGCCGTAAGGCGGAACTGCCGGCGTTTCACGGACGGCGGGGACAGTTGGCTGACAAGCAACCGTTAGCCGGTCTCTGACGGGCCGGGATCAGAACAAAAAAATCGGGGCTGTCGCGCTGACAGCCCCATCCATCAAGGCTTCCTGAATAAACAGCGTTCAGGGAGCCTTTTTTCTTATAAGCTGCGTCGGCTCGGCAACCCGCCGATCGATCAACGCGGCGGAAACCTCATTTTTCCCCGCGCCGGGCGGCGTCGTAGCCGTTGAACACGCCGTTGTTGAAGTAGGCGGCGCGTTTGGCCAGCGTCTCCACGGGCATCCGGCAGCCGCCCTTCAGCCATTCCATCAGCAGGAAGGTCACGCCGCCGCTGACGAAGATGAAGGAGGCGAAAAAGGCCTCGCGGATCTTTTCCGGGGTGTCCGGCGGCAGCATCTGCGTCAGCTGCCGGTAAAAGAGCTTGCGCATGTTCACGTGGATGGAGGAATTGGTGTTTTGGTTAAAGATGAAGGTGAACAGCTCTTTGTTTTCCGCGACAATCCCGAAGTACGTCAGAAAGAACTCATAGAAGTCCGTCACGGAGAGGGCGGTGATATCCGGCCGGTCCCGCAGGAGCCGCTTTCCCTCTTCAATGATCCGGTGCTGGCAGTGGAAATAGTCCTTGAGGATCGCCCGGTGCAGGTCGTAGATATCCTCATAATAGGCGTAAAAGGTGCTGCGGTTCACGTCCGCCTTTTCGCAGAGCTCCCGCACGGTGATCTTGTTCAGGGGCCTGTCCTGCATCAGCGCCAGCAAACTCTCCCGGATGGCCCGTTTGCTGTAGGCCGAACGCCTGTCTTCCCGTTTTATTGCCATAATAACGCCTCCCCGCCGCCGGATCATTCCCCGACGGAATGTTTTTTCTCCGACATCATGTCAAGTATAGCGGTTTTTCTGTGATTCGTCAAGATTTGCAGTTGACATTAAAGAAAAGAAAGTTTAACATATACTTATATATGACTACATGACCAAAAGGCGAGGTACACGGCAATGAAATACGCTCTGATCGGCTGCGGAAGGGTCTCCCCGAGCCACATCAACGCCGCCGTCAACAACGGTTTTGAGATCGCCGCGGTGTGCGATATCCGCGACGGCAACATCGACGATATGTTCGCCCGCAGCGCCATGCCGGCGGAGGAAGCGGCAAAGGTGCGGCGGTTCGCCGACTACCGGGAGATGGTGCGGGAGGAACGGCCGGAGCTGGTCAGCATCGCCCTGCCCAGCGGCCTGCACGCAGAAGCGGCGCTGTTCGTGATCAACGAGGGCGTCAACGTCATCATCGAAAAGCCCATCGCCATGTCCATGGCGGACGCCGACGCCATTGTGGCGGCGGCGGACCGCACCGGCGTGGTGGTCAGCGCCTGTCACCAGAACCGCTTCAACAAGGCGGTGCAGGAGATGCGCACGGCGCTGGAAAAAGGGCGGTTCGGCAGGCTTTCCCACGGGGCGGTGACGGTGCGGTGGAGCCGCGACCGGTCTTACTACGCCCAGGCGGACTGGCGGGGCAAATGGGCCTCCGACGGGGGCACGCTGATGAACCAGTGCATCCACGGCATCGACCTGCTGCGCTGGATGTGCGGCGACGAGCTGGTGCGGGTCTGCGGCGTTACCCGCCGGGCCTTCCACGACTATATCCAGGCGGAGGACGCGGGCATGGCCGTGCTGGAATTTGCAAACGGGACCATCGCCACCGTGGAGGGCACCGTGAACGTGGCCCAGGTGGATCTGGAAGAGCATTTGTCGCTGTTCGGCGAAACGGGCTTCGTCAAGCTGGGCGGCGTCAGCGCCAACGATATCGACAGCTGGCACTTTACTGACGCGCCGGAAGAGGCGAAGGACGGCTTCCACGAGATCACCCGCAACGTCTACGGCAACGGGCACGCCAGCCTGTTCAAAGACGTGGCCGAGGCCATCGCGGAGGGCCGCGCCCCCTACGTGGACGCCAGGGCGGGCCGCCGGGCGCTGGAAACGGTGCTGGCCATCTATCAGTCCTCCTTTACGGGGCAGCCGGTGACGCTGCCGCTGGGGGACGTTTCGTCAAAGGATTTTGAAGGATTTTTCGACCGGTGAAAGCCTTGCCGGGGAAGACCTTTTTCGGGGAGAAAAAAGAGGAAGAGAAACATGAAACTCAAGGCTGTTATTTTTGATCTGGATCACACGCTGTTCGACCGGCACGGCACCCTGCGGGAGGTGGCGAAGCAGTTCCGGTACGCCTTCCGCGTGAAGGAGGGCGTGACGGACGCGGAGATCGCACGTCTCTGGTGCTATGCGGACGACCACTTCGTCTACGACGGCTGGAAGTACGTGCTGGCCTATCTGACGGAAAACGGCGTTTTTGAAGTCGCGCCGTCCTACGACCGTTACCGCAGCTTCGTCTATGAAAATTTCGCCCGCACCGCGGTAAAATTCGACGAGGCGCTGCCCATGCTGAAAACGCTGAAAAAGCAGGGCTACGCCATCGGCCTCATCACCAACGGCAACCACGCGCTGCAATACGGCAAGCTGGATATGATCGGCATTCGCGAGGTGTTCGACGAGATCATCGTCAGCGGCGACGTGATGGTGGAAAAGCCCGACCGGGAGATTTTCCGGCTGATGAGCGACAAGCTGTCCCTCCGGCCGGAGCAGATGGTCTACGTGGGGGATAACCCCCGCAACGATATCGCCGGGGCCCGCGACGCGGGCTACCATACCATCTGGATGAAAAGCACCGGCACGTGGGATTACAAGATCGCCCCCGCGGATGAAAGCGTGGACCGGGTGGAGGAGATCCCGGCGGCGGTGGAGCGGATCGAGCGCCGCGTCGAGCCTCAATGATATCTGCCAACGGCGGATGATATGACTTTGTCATGATATGCGCTTTGCGCATGAGATTCGCCTTACGGCGACTGACAGGCGGCTTTGCCGCATGAAAAAAGGGGGACCATACCATGGAGCAATTGCTGACGAGATGGGGCAGGGAGCTGAACGCGGACCTGCCGCTGAACGACTATCCCCGCCCGCAGATGCGGCGGGATTCCTTCCTCAACCTGAACGGCAAGTGGGAGTACGCCATCCTGCCGAAGCAGGAGGATTTTTCCGGCTATCAGGGGACCATCGTGGTGCCCTTCAGCCCCGAAACGCTTCTCAGCGGGGTCGGCCGGATCGTCACGCCCGACGACCGCCTGTATTACCGCCGGACGTTTACCTACCGCAGAACGAACGACCGGGCGCTGCTGCACTTCGGCGCGGTGGATTACGAGTGCGAGGTGACGCTGAACGGCGAGACGCTGGGCTGCCACCGGGGCGGCTATTATCCCTTTACCTTCGACGTGACGGATGCGATCCGCGAGGGGGAGAACGAGCTGCGCGTTTCGGTGACGGACCCCTCCGAGACGGGCTCTCAGGCCAGCGGCAAGCAGACCTCCAAACGGGGCCAGATCTGGTACACGCCCCAGTCGGGCATCTGGCAGACGGTGTGGCTGGAAGAGGTGCCGGAGAACTATATCGTCTCCGTGAAGCTGACCCCCGACATTGATACCGACGTGCTGATGGCAGAGGTGACCCTTTCCGGCGAAAAGCAGCCCGTCACCTTCACGGTGCTGGACGGGGGCGAGAAAATGACGTCCGTTTCCACCAGCGGCCGGTCCGCCAGCATCCGCCTGAGCGATTACCGCCTCTGGTCGCCGGAGGACCCCAAGCTCTACGACCTGGAGGTGACCTGCGGCAAGGACGCGGTGACCTGCTATTTCGGCATGCGCAAATTCTCCGTCGGCAAGGATGAAAAGGGCTTCTCCCGCCTGATGCTGAACAATAAGCCCTATTTCCAGAACGGCCTGCTGGATCAGGGCTACTGGAGCGACGGCATGTATACCGCCCCCAGCGACGAGGCCATGATCTATGATATTCAGACCATGAAGGACCTGGGCTTCAATATGCTGCGCAAGCACATCAAGGTGGAGCCTCTCCGCTGGTATTACCATTGCGACCGGCTGGGCATGCTGGTGTGGCAGGATATGGTCAACGGCGGCGATCCGGTGAAGCAATTCACCGTGGCGGCGCTGCCGGGCCTCGGGCTGGCGCTGAACACCAAGCACGCGGGCAGGCTGCCGGACGGGCCGGAGAACTATAAGCTGTTCGCCCGGTCGGACGCCGCCGGCCGGGAGGAATATTACGTGGACGCCAAACGGATGATCGACGCGCTCTATAACTGCGTCTCCCTCTGCCTGTGGGTGCCCTTCAATGAGGGCTGGGGCCAGTTCGACGCGGTCAAGGCCTGCCGGTTCTTCCGTGAGAACGATCCCACGCGCCCCATCGACCACGCCAGCGGCTGGCACGATCAGGGGGCGGGCGACCTGAACAGCTTCCACATCTATTTCACCCCCTTCCGGTTCCCGAAAATGGACAGGGACGACGACCGGATCATCGCGCTGACGGAGTTCGGCGGCTTTTCCATGAGCACCCCGGGCCACGTTTTCAACACGGAAAAGACCTTCGGTTACCGCATCTACAAGACGAAGGAAGACCTGCAGAAGGCGCTGCGCCATCTCTACGTGGACCGCATCCGCCCGCTGGTGGATAAGCGCGGCCTTTCCGCCCTGGTTTACACCGAGGTCAGCGACGTGGAGGACGAGACCAACGGCTTTTTGACCTACGACCGGGAGGTCCTGAAGGTGGACGCCGGCTTCATGCGGGAGATCAACGCGCAGATCGGGTTTGGGAAGTAACACAAATCCAGTCGGAAGTCATGAGGTAGCGCGGCACCTCAGTGCCGCTGTCAACTAATGTTGCCTTTAAAACGGATTTTGGAATTATTATCCGTTTTCCTTGAAAGATAGCCATTATCTGGCTGAAAAAACCGTCTGAAATGTTGTTTGCGCCAATAGCGGCACTGAGGTGCCGCGCTACCGCAATCAGCCCGACAAACCTCAATTGATATAAGAGAGAATCACTATGGACGAAAGAATCATTTCATTTTTCAAAGAACGGAAAGAACGGTTCGTCGCCGACCTCAAGCGGCTGGTGGACGTGAGAAGCGTCCGGGAAGCGCCTCTTCCCGGCAAACCCTTCGGGGAGGGGCCCGCTGCGGCGCTGGCGGAGGCGACCGCCGTCGCCGCGGAACACGGTTTTTCCGTGACCGATTTCGACAACTACGCCGGGGAGATCCAGTTCGGCTCCGCCCCCGATCTCATGCTGCTGGCCCATCTGGACGTGGTCAACGAGGGCGACGGCTGGACGAAGCAGCCCTACTGCATGACGGAGGAAAAGGGCCGCCTCTACGGCCGGGGAACCACCGACGACAAGGGTCCCGCCGTGGCCTGCCTTTACGCGCTGGAGGCGGCGCGGGAGCTGTTCGGCGAGCCGAAGACCGGCGTGCGGCTGGTGCTGGGCTGCGGCGAAGAGACCGGCAGCGAGGATATGGAGCACTACTTCTCCCTGCGGGAAAAACTGAAATATACCCTGTCGCCGGACGCGGATTATCCGCTGATCCATCTGGAAAAGGGCCGGTTTGCCCCCTCCTTCTCCAGACCGATCGGCGATCCCGGCTCCGTGATTGAGATCAACGGCGGCGACACCTCCAACATCGTGCCCGGCAAGGCCAACGCCCTGATCGCCGGTTCCGTGCCCGAACAGCGCGGCGCGATCCTGGTGGAGGCCTCTCACCGGACGGGCGCTTCCTTCGAGGTGGAGACGGAGGACGGCAACACCCGCATCCGGTGCGAGGGCGTTTCCGCCCACGCGGCCTCTCCCGAAAAGGGCGTCAACGCCAACACCGCCCTGCTGATGCTGCTGGTGGAGATCGTGGAGGACTGCGAGCTGAAGCAAGCCATGCAGGCGCTGCTGACCATGGCCCCCCACGGACAGACCGACGGGGCGGGCTGCGGCGTGAAAATGAGCGACGAGGCCTCCGGCGCGCTGACCTTCAATTTCGGCGTGCTGCGGTTCGACGGCAGGCGGCTTTCCGGCGGGTTCGACCTGCGCTGCCCCGTCTGCGCTGCGGAAACGGACGTGAAGGGGACCGTCGCTGCCGTGCTTTCGAAAAACGGCTTCGCCTTTGACGGCGACCCCGCCGTGACCCCTGCCCACTACGTGCCCAAGGACGCCCCCATCGTGAAAGAGGCGCTGCGGGTCTATGAGACTTATACCGGGCAAAAGGGCGAATGCCTTGCCATCGGCGGCGGCACCTACGTCCACGGCATTGAGGGCGGCGTCGCCTTCGGCGTGGAATTCCCCGGGACGGATTACCGCATCCACGGGGCGGACGAGTTCGCCGTGACGGAGGAGCTGCTGCTGACCGCCGCCATGTATACCCAGATCATCAAGGACCTCTGCTACTGATATGAACGTTGAACTGCTGGCTCCCGCCGGGAGCATGGAAGCGCTGAAAACCGCCCTGTATTTCGGGGCGGACGCCGTTTATTGCGGCGGCCCGCTGCTGCAGCTGCGGGCGGGCAGCGCCGCTTTTACCTTTGAAGACCTGCAGCAGGCCGCAGAGCTGGTACACGCCCGCGGCAAAAAGCTGTACGTCACCGTCAACTCCTTTGCAGAGAACGGCGAGATCGACCAACTGGGCGACTACGGCAAGCGCCTGCTGGAGGTGGGCGCGGATGCGGCCATCGTCTCCGACCTGGGCGCCATCGCGGAGCTGCGGGAGCGCTGCCCGGACCTGCCCGTCCACGTCAGCACCCAGGCCAACTGCCTGAACTACAAAACCGTGAACGTCTATCACGCCATGGGGGCCTCCCGCGTGGTGCTGGGACGCGAAATGCCCCTTTCCGCCATTGAGGAGATGAAGGGGAAGATCCCCCCGGAGATGGAGATCGAGGTCTTCATCCACGGGGCCATGTGCATGGCCTACTCCGGCCGGTGCCTGCTCAGCTCTTTCCTGGCCAACCGCAGCGGCAACCGGGGCGAGTGCGCCCAGCCCTGCCGGTGGAGCTACTTTCTGATCGAGGGCAAGCGGCAGAATATGGTGATCCCGGTGGTGGAGGAAGGGGAGTCCACCGCCATCTTCAGCTCCGCCGACCTCAAATGCGTCTCCTTTCTGGACCGGTTGGCGCAGGCCGGCGTGAGATCCTTCAAGATCGAGGGCCGCATGAAATCCCCCTATTACGTGGCCACCGTGGTAAACGCCTACCGGCAGTTTATGGACGGCAAATCGACCCTTGAAGCCTGCGAGGCGGAGCTGGAATGCGCCTCGCACCGGCCCTATACCACCGGCTTTTACTTCGGCGAGGCAAAGCTCACCCCGAATAACGACGGGCTTTACCGCCGCACCTGCGATTTTACGGGCATGGTGCTTGCCGAAACCGGCGAAAACGAGTATCTGGTAGAGATGCGCAACCGTTTTGCCGTGGGAGATACGCTTGAGATCCTCTCCCCTGCCTCAATGGGGCTGCGTTTTTCCGTTA
>CAMVNL010000058.1 GCA_947168785.1 uncultured Clostridia bacterium
CAGGGGTTCAGGCCCCGGATCAGGTCGTGCAGCGTCCCGGCGTCCTTCGTCCAGTCGATCTCCGCCATGGCCTTATCCAGCATGCCGACGTAGGTGGCCTCGGCCTCGTTCTGCTTTTCGGGGACGATCGCGCCCTCTTCCAGCCCCTTCAGGGTCTTCAGCAGCAGCGCGGGGCAGAGGGACGCCAGCCGGTCGAACAGCTCGCCCGCCGTCTCCTCCGGGCCGATTTCAACAGTCTCCCGCAGCAACATGTCGCCGGTGTCAAGGCCAACGTCCATCAGCATGGTGGTCACGCCGGAGACCGGGTCGCCGTTGATGACGCTCCACTGCACCGGCGCGGCGCCGCGATATTTCGGCAGCAGCGAGCCGTGCAGGTTGACGCAGCCGTAACGGGGCAGGTCCAGCACGTTTTTCGGCAGGATCTTGCCGTAGGCGGAAACCACGATGAAATCCGGCGCGCAGGCGCGGATGGTCTCATAGGCCTCCTCCGTTTTCAGCGTATTCGGCTGATACACCGGCACGCCGGACTGCACCGCCAGCTGTTTGACGGGGGGCGCGGTGAGGATCTGTTTTCTGCCCTGGGGCTTATCCGGCTGGCAGATGACCAGCGAAACGTCGTATTCCTCCGACGCAATCAGCGCCTGCAGGGCGGGAACGGCGAAATCCGGCGTTCCCATAAACACCACTTTTTTCATCATACGTCCTCTGTTATAAAGACCTTTTCTCCGGGGGCCAGCCGGTCAGTGTAAAGCACGCCGTCCAGATGGTCCAGCTCGTGGCAGAAGCAGCGGGCCATCAGGTCGGTGCCGGAATACAGGCACCACTTGCCCTCCCGGTTCTGGGCCTTCACCGTCACGGTGAGGGGCCGGGTGGTTTTGCCGGCCTTGTGGGGCAGGGACAGGCAGGCCTCGTCCGCCTGCTGCTCGCCCTCCGCCTTGGTGATCTCCGGATTGATGAGCTCCAGATAACGGCCGTCGTAATCCACGATGACCACGCGCTTGAGCATGCCCACCTGCACGGCGGCCAGGCCGATGCCCTCCGCCTTGGCCAGGGTCTCTTTCATGTCGTCCAGCAACGTGAACAGCTTCTCGTCAAACTGCTCCACCGGTCTGCTCTTTTTTCTGAGAATGGGGTCGTCGTCCACCCTGATTTTTCTTATCGCCATAACGATACTCCGATCAATTCATGTTTTCGGGATTGATATCCGCGTAAACAGTCACTTTATGATATTGTTTTTCGGCGAAGATGCTTTCCATCGTCTCGCGGACGAAACGGCGGAAGCGCGCCGTATTTTTCGATTTGATGATGATGCGCTGCCGGTAGCGGTTGTTCACCTTGGAGACCTTCGGCGCCAGCGGTCCCAGCACCACGGTTTTCACGTCGCTGTACTCCGTATCGCTCCGCCGCCGCAGCTCTTCCAGGAACGAAGCGGCGCAGGCGGCCACCAGTCCTTTATCCGCGCCGGTGAAGCCCACCACGCAGATATCGCAGTAGGGCGGGTAGATCATGGCCCGGCGCAGCAGGATCTCCGTGGCGTAATACTTCTTGTAATCCTGCGCCGCCGCGGTGGCGATCACGTCGTTGTCCGGCGTCACCGTCTGGATCACCGCCCGGCCCTTTCTGCCGCCCCGGCCCGCCCGGCCCACCACCTGCGTGATCAGGTCGAAGGTGCGTTCCGTGCAGCGGAAATCGTCGTTATACAGCTCCCGGTCGGCGGAGGTGATGCCCACCAGCGTCACCCGGGGAAAATCCAGCCCCTTCGCCACCATCTGCGTGCCCAGCAGGATATCGTACTCTCCCCGTCCGAAGGCGGAGAGCATGCGGTCGTGGGCGTTCCGGGCGGCGGTGGTGTCCGCATCCATGCGCAGCACCCGCGCCTCGGGGAAACGGCGCTTCAGCTCCTGCTCGATCTTCTGGGTGCCCGTGCCGGCATAGCGGATATTTTGCGCGCCGCAGTCGGGGCAGGTGTCCTTATAGGGAACCGAATACCCGCAATAGTGGCACATCAGCCGGTTGTTGGCGGCGTGATAGGTCAGCGAAATGCTGCACCGGGGGCAGGTCAGCACCTTTTTGCACTCGGCGCACACCACGAAGGTGTTGTAGCCCCGGCGGTTGACCAGCAGAATGGTCTGCTCCCCCGCCGCAAGGTTTTTGCCGATCTCCTCCGTCAGCGGGCGGCTGAGGGAAAGGTACCGCTCCAGCAGGGTCTGATCCGTCATATCGACGGTCAGCACCTCCGGCAGCTCCGCCTCGCCGTAGCGGCCCGTCAGCTCCGCCAGCACGTAGGCGCCGTTCTGCGCCCGGGCGTAATCCTCCACGAGAGGCGTGGCGGAAGCCAGCACAAGCAGGCCGCCGTGATAGGCGCAGCGGAATCGCGCGACCTCTTTTGCGTTATACCGCGGGGCGTTTTCCGATTTATAGGTATGTTCCTGTTCCTCGTCCACAATGATGAGGCCGAGATTTTCCAGCGGGGCGAAGACGGCGCTTCTGGTGCCGATCACCACCCGGACGAGGCCGTCGCGGATGCGCTGCCACTCGTCGCGCCGCTCCCCCAGGGAAAGGCCGGAGTGCAGCACGGCGATGCGGCTGCCGTAGCGGGCCCGGAACAGGGAAAAGGTCTGGGGCGTCAGCGAGATCTCCGGCACCAGGACGATCACGTTCCTGCCGTCCGACAGCACCCGGTCGATCAGCTCCAGATAGACGTTGGTCTTGCCGCTGCCCGTCACGCCGAAGAGCAGGGCGGTTTTCTTTTCCTCCCGCCGGTAGGCTTCCCACAGCACGTCGAAGGCGGCCCGCTGTTCGTCGGAGAGGGTCGGCTTGCGGTAGTCCTCCGCCCGGTATTCCACCTGCGGGGTCCGCAGAATGACCTCCTCCTCCGTGCGGCAGACGCCCTTTTTCAGCAAAGCCTGCACCACCGACGCGCTGACGCCGGTGTAATAGCACAGCTCCGCCGCGCTCATGGGGCCTGCTTCCGACAGGAAGGACAGCACCTCGTTCTGCTTTTCGGTAAAGTCCTCCGGCGCATAGTCCCGCGCCAGCGTGACCCGTGAAACGGACAGATCCCCCACGCCGGCGGCCACGTCCGCGTCCTCCGTCAGAAGGCCGCGTCTTGTCAGCCGGATCAGCAGCGGATCCTCCGGTTTCAAACCGAATTTCCGCCGGAGAAACGTCTTTTTCACGGGGACGTTCCGTTTGAGCAGGTATTCCGCCACCGCCCTCTCCTCCGGGGAGAGAGCAGACAGCCGATCCTGCGTCAGGTTCTGCGAAGGGGCGTAAAGCTTCTCGGTACCGCCGCAGACGCCGCCGGGCACCGCCGCCTTGGCGGCGGCAAACCAGGTGCAAAAGCAGCGGTCGTGCATAAAGCGGGCCGTTTCCAGCAGCTCGGCGTTCAGCAAAGGCCGGGCGTCGACGACCGAATCAACGGACTTCAGACCGGCAAGCGACTCCCCTTCCGCCGCGCTTCTGACGGCAAAGACAAACCCCTGCCGCTTCGCGTTGGCGCCGCCGAAGGGTACCAGCACCCGCGCGCCCGGCTCCACCGTACCGGCAAAAGCTTCCGGCACGGTATAGCTGAACAGGCGGTCAAAGGAAAGGTCGCATTTTTCAACGCCGACCTCCGCGATTGTCAGATCGCTCACATCCGTCGGTCCTTAAAACTTTTTGATCTCGTCGGATTCACGGATGGAATACCTGTCGTTTAGAAAGTCCTCCACCGCAAGGCTGACGGGCTTTTCCACCAGGATCTCGCCCTCTTCCTTCGCCTCGTCCGCGATGTCTCTTGAGCGCTTGGCCACGGCGACCACAAGGGAATATCTGCTGATGCCGCCCTTCAGAAGCGGTTTCAAATCAATGTTGATCATGCTGCTCTGTCTCCTTTTTGATAATATCGTAAACTTCTTTGATACACGTATCCAGTTCGCCGTTCACGACACGGTAGTCGTAACGGTCGCGGTAGGTCATTTCATCCTCCGCAATGTTCATGCGCAGGGCGATCTCCGCCTCGTTGTTGTCGCCGCGCTTGTTGATGCGGCGGATCAGCTCCTCCATGGAGGGGGGCTCGATAAAGACCGACACCGCCTCGGGGAACATGCGCTTGATGTTCAGCGCGCCGCGCACCTCGATGACCAGCACCACCGTTTTGCCAAGGGCGGTCAGCCGCTCCACTTCGCTTTTCAGGGTGCCGTAGTTGTTGCCGCCGTAGGTCACGTACTCCACGAACTCGCCGTTGTCGATCCGGCGCTTGAATTCCTCGACCGTCTCAAAATAGTAATCGACGCCGTTCCTTTCCCCCGGACGCGGCTTTCTCGTCGTGGCGGAAACCGTCTGGACGATATCCGGGTCAAGGGCCCGAAGCCCCTCATAAACGGTATTTTTTCCGCTGCCCGACGGGCCGGAGAGGATAAAAATGCCGCCTTTCTTCATTTGTCACACCTCCGGTTCGGCAAGCGTCTCCTCTGAAAACCGCTCGCCGAGCTTTTCCAGCTTCAGATAGGACAGCACCACGTGCTCGCTGTCCGTCACGATGACGGAGAGGGTCTTGCGGCCCTGCGTCACGTCGATCAGCCGCCCCGTCTCCTTCGCGTTCTGGATCATCCGCTTCACGGGGGCGGAATCCGGCGACACCGTCGCCACCACCCGGTCGGCGTTGATGAAGTTTCCGAAGCCGATATTGATAAGTTTCATCGCGTCACCGCCGTTATTCGATATTCTGGATCTGCTCGCGGATCTTTTCGACCTCCGCCTTGATATCGATCACCTTGCGGGCGATCTCGATATCGGAGCCCTTGGAGCCGATGGTGTTCGCCTCCCGGTTGATCTCCTGCACCAGAAAATGGAGCTTCGGGCCGTTGGGCTCGCCGGTTTCGAACATGGGCCGCAGCTGCACGATGTGGCTGCGCAGCCGCACCGTCTCCTCCGCCACCGCGATCTTGTCGGCAAAGATGGCCGCTTCCGTCAGCAGCCGCTGTTCGTCCACCGGCGCGTCCTCCAGCAGCTCCCGGATGCGGGCTTTCAGCTTTTCATTATATAGACGCACCGTCTCCGGCGAGCGGGTCTCGATGAACGAGACGGCCTCAAGGATGCTGTCCGCCCGGGAGAGCACGTCCGCTTTCAGCTTCTGCCCCTCGGTTTCCCGCATGGCGATGAAGGCTTCCGCCGCCTCCTGCACCACCGGGCGCACCCGGTTCCACACCGTCTCCTCATCCGCGGGGGTCTTGCGGACGGAAAAGATATCCGGGTGGGAGGTCAGCAGCTCCACCGAGTTGCCCTTTTCAAGGCCGTAGGCGGCGCACAGCTCGTCGATGGCGCGCATATAGCCGGAGGCCAGCGAGCGGTTGATCTCCACCGTGCTGTCGTCGTCGGCGTCGGTCTCGATCTGTACGAAGCAATCCACCTTGCCCCGGGAAATGTACTGCTGCAAGTAGGTCTTCAGCTTATCCTCCAAAAAGGAGTAGGTCCGGTACACCTTGGGGCTGAACTCAAAGAACCGGTGGTTGACGCTTTTGATCTCTACGGTGACGGTCATTCCCTCCACGGTCTGCACCGCCCTGCCGTAGCCTGTCATACTTCTGATCATCACTATTCACCTTTTCGGGAATCAGTAATTGCCGGATTGGCGCTTGAGCAGGCTGACCTCGTCATGGGTCAGGCTGCGGTATTCGCCCACCTTGAGGCCCGCCAGCTTCAGCTGGCCGATGGCGGTGCGTTTCAGCCGCACGGTCTCAAGCCCCGCCTCCTCACACAGGCGGCGGATCTGCCGGTTGCGCCCCTCGTAGAGCACGATCTCCAGCACGGATTTGTCCTCTTCGGAGCTGACGACCCGCACCTCCGCCGGCAGCGTCTTTCTGCCGTCGATCATCATGGAGGACGTCAGCACCGTGATCTGGTCCTCGGTGATCTTCGGCCGCACGCTGACCCGGTAGGTCTTGGCGATGTGGCGGGAGGGGTGCGTCATGGCGTTGGCGAACTCGCCGTCGTTGGTGATGAGCAGCAGGCCCTCCGAATCCCGGTCCAGCCGGCCCACGGGATAGACCCGCTTGCCCACGTCCGCCACCAGCTCCGCCACACACTTGCGGTCCATTTCGTCGCTCATGGTGGTGACGTAGCCGCGGGGCTTGTTGAGGGCCAGGTAGACGTAGCCGGTCTCGCGGACGATCTTGCGCCCGTTGACAGAGACCACGTCGTGCTTCGGATCGATCTTGTCGCCGATCTGCGCCACCTTGCCGTTCACCTTGACGCGGCCTTCGGCGATCAGTTCCTCGGACTTCCGCCGGGAGGCGATGCCGTTATCCGCCATAAATTTCTGTAATCTGACTGATTCCTGCATATTACTTTCCTGTTAGTTTTTGATTACACCGGGCGGCAATAACCTAAGGCCGAACCGCCCAAAGGCGTCCGACCCCGGCCATTCGCCGCGTTTGCGGCACTGTCTGCCGTGGATTGATCAGACTGACGCGCCGTCATTGTAATCCGGTTGCAGTATTATTCCTTTGAGGACTTGACCTTGCCCACCACGTCGGTGAACTTGTCGATCACGTCGGGCACCATGTTGACGATCCGCTCGGCCGCGTTGTCGTTGGCGGTGATGTGCTTCAGCGTCACTTCGCCGTTCTTGAGCACGAGGAAGGCCACGGGATTGATGGTGATACCCGCGCCGCCGCCTCCGCCGAAGAGCTGGACGTTGTTCTTGGACGGAAAATCGGAGCCGCCGGAGGCAAAGCCGTAGGTGACCTTGGACACCGGAATGACGGTGATATCGTCAGAGAGCACGATGGGCTCGCCGACGATGGTGCTGACGTCAACCAGCTGACGGACTTTCTCGATCGTTGTTGACAGGATTCCTGCCGCTGTCTGATCCTTCATGGGATTCATCTTCCTTTTCTATCGTTATATTTTCTTTTTCTGCGTTTTTGTCTTTTTTCGGCAGAAAAATTTTGACAAGCATGCCGAGCAGCACCCTGAACACCAGCCGGAATACCAGCAGCAGGGTAATGCCCGTGACGTAAATGGGATAAACGTGGAACTTCACGAAAAACGACACGCGGCTGAACCGGGCCAGATAATCGGGATAGACGTTCACGTCGTACTTTTTGATCTTACACTTTGACGCCAGCGCCCCCAGCAGCGGGAACAGCGCGGAGCAGACCTCGCCGTAGTAGATCGCCGTTGCGGCGGCGTCCCCCTTGGTGCAGCCCACGTCAAGGTACAGCTCTTCGATCACCACCGCGCGGATCAACCCGCCGAAGAAGGAATTCAGGTAAGAAACGGTCTTGCGCGCCAGCTCCAGCAGCCCGTCCACGCCGTGGGTCCGGTAGAGGATATGCAGCAGGCCTTCCTTCTTTTCGGTTTGGGCAGGCTTTTCCTCCTCCGGCTTCTCTTCCTTGGGAGGTTCTTCCTCTTTGGGCGCTTTCTTCTTCGGCGCTTTGGGCGCAGCCGGGTACAGCGGCACCTTCAGGAACAGCCACCGCAGCGTGACGTGGGTATCATCGTCTGAGTATTCGACTTCAATCAGCAGCCTGATGCAGAGCGCCAGAACGATCAGCGCCAAGATGCCCAGCAGCGTCCAGCCGATAATTTTCAGAACGATCACTCGCTCACCTCCGTAATAGGGTTCCGGTCACAGAATGGACATCTGGCCGGCGGGTACGTTTTCATCCTTCTGGATATTCTCCAGCGCGGCGGCCGCCGCCTTGGTGTCGGGGATATCCGGCAGCTCCGCCAGCGTCGACATGCAGAAGCACTTCAGAAATTCCGCTGTGGTACAGTATATCAAAGGACGGCCGGGCAAGTCAAGCCTGCCGCACTCCTCCACCAGCTGACGCTGACAGAGGGTGTTCAGCACGCCGCCGCAGTCAACACCCCGCACCTGCTCGATAAAGGAGCGGGTCACCGGCTGATTGTAGGCCACGATGGCCAGCACCTCAAAGGCCGCGGGAGAAAGAGGCTGGTTCTTCTTCAGGTCCAGCACGCTTCTCACCGCCTCCGCATAGGCGGGCCGGGTGGCGAACTGCACCTGCGAGCCGAGGCACAGCAGCTCCACCGCGCTGCCCCGCTCGTCGTAGTCGTCTTTGATCTCGTTGATCAGCGCGTCAAGCCTTTCGGGGGAGCAGCCCAGCACCTCGATCAGCCGCAGCCGCTCCACAGGCTCGCCGGAGGCAAAGATGATGGCCTCCACCGTGCTTTTCATATTCATGGTATGTTCAGTCAAAATCAAGCTCTCCTTCCGGGATCTTAATGAGCTCAACCGTCATATCGTCGCCGTCGCCTTCAAGATGCACGTGGTTGGTCTTGGCCAGCTCCAGCACCGCCAAAAAGGCGGCCACCAAGTCGGAGCGGCTCTCCGACTGACGGTAGATCTCCGAAAGCCGCTGTTTTTTCACCTGCGTGAGCCGGGTGACGATGGAATTGATCTTGTGGGACACAGAGACGATCTTTTTCGCCACGATGGTGCGGAAGGCGTCCAGGGGCGGCGGTATCTTCCGCAGCCGCTTGCCCACCACCCGCATATAGGCGTCCAGCAGCTCCAGCGGGTCGTGCACCCGGGTGTATTTCATATCGCTCTTGAAGGGCTGCATGGGGCGGGCATAGGCGTTGAAGCCCTGGGTACGCTGGGACAGCTCCTGGGCCACGCGCTTGCACTCGGCGTATTCGATCAGCTCGCCCGACAGCTCCCGGCGGAGCTGCTCCCCCTCCTCCTGCCGCGGCAGAAGGGAGATGGTCTTGATGTGTACCAGCCGGGCCGCCATTTCCAGAAACTCGCTGGCCACCTCCAGATCCGCCTCCTTCATCTGACGGATATAGGCGGTGTACTGCTCCACCAGCTCCACAATGGGGATATCGTAAATATTCAGTTTGTGCTTGGTGATCAGGAACAGCAGCAGGTCCATGGGACCCTCGAAGTCCTTGATCTTATATT
>CAMVNL010000059.1 GCA_947168785.1 uncultured Clostridia bacterium
CAGAGAAAACCCCCGGAGATCCGATTTCCGGGGGTTTTAACTTGCCCCATTAAGGTCTCTCTGCAATAATAAAAGTGGAGGATTATGTCAAAATGGTCAATTGGTGGAGGTGGGCCGCAGCGATCTTGTGGCGAAATACGTGGGCTGGACAGCGAAAACCGTGCAGGAGAAATTCAAGGCGGCCATGGGCGGCGTGCTGTTTATCGACGAGGCCTACGCGCTGGCGGACGACCGGGGCGGCAGCTTCGGGGATGAGGCCATCAACACCATTGTGCAGGAGATGGAAAACCGACGGGAGGATCTGGTGGTGATCTTCGCGGGTTACCCGGAAGAAATGGAGCGTTTTCTTGATAAGAATCCGGGGTTGCGCTCCCGTATCGCGTTCCACGTGCCTTTCGCCGATTACTCCGCCGAAGAACTTTGCGATATCGCAATGCTGATCGGGCGGCAAAAAGGTGTCTCCTTCAGTGCGGACGCCGTGGAAAAACTGTATACCGTGTTTGAAGTGGCGCGGCTGCAGCCGGATTTCGGCAACGGACGATACGCCCGTAACGCAGTGGAGCAGGCGAAGATGAATATGGCGAGCCGAGAAAAAGGTTTTTGAAACGGAGATCCAGCGCTGCATTTCGCGTCGTGAGAAGTTGACTGAAAGGTATGAAAAACTGTACGAAGATAATCTTGCCGGGAAAGTAACAGACGAGTGGTTCATGGAGTTGTCGCACAAATATGAGGTCGAACGGCTGGAACTCAAAGACAAGATCACAGAACTCCGCAACAGAGTGGATCAGCTCAGCAAGCTGCAGATCGGCAGAGAGCACTTTGTCTCAGCCATCAAAAAGTTTATGGAGATGCAGACGCTGACCGCGCCGCTGCTGCAGGAGCTGATCGACCACATTGACGTGTTTAAGGCAGAGGGCTTTGGCAAAAACAAGACTCAACGCATCGTGATCTATTACCGCTTCGTCGGATACCTTGATCTCCCCGATACCATACCGCAGGACAATTACAGGGAAGATACCCGTCAGGGGGTAGCGATTGAGTATGTCACTGACAAACCGCAGCCGGACGAGGCAGATGCGGCGTCATAACGCCGGGGTATGAAAAAACCGGGCTCATCTGAACCCGGTTGATTTACGAAAAACCTTGCCTCACAAAGAAAAATCGAGTGTTCATAAGTGAACTCCCTTATGAACACTCGAAATGGTCGGAGTGGGGAGACTCGAACTCCCGGCGCCCTGCTCCCAAAGCAGGTACCCTACCAACTGGGCCACACCCCGGTATGTAAAAATCCACGAAAATCGTGTGATTTCCAATTGTGGTCAAATAAGTGGTCAAACCCGATTCCCGGGCGATTTTCAAGAACGTTCGGACAGCCGGAAATCGGCTTGAAATAAGGGGTTCCCGGACTTTCGGAACCTTGCAGAAGAGAGAGCCTGTCACGTGGTCCCAAATGTCGCGCCCTACCAACTGGGCTACACCCGGATATTCACTGTTTTTCGAGTCTCGTCGAAAAACAGAATTATTTTCATGTGGTCGCCGTTGTGGTCAAACATGTGGTCAACGGCGGTTTTTTTATGGTTTTTGTAAATTTTTTGATCGACGGAAACGCAGGCGTGTCAACGGTTCCCGGCGTTTTCGGTTTCGCGTGGGGCGGGAAAGCGTACACGCTCCCAAAGCAGGCGCGGTGTCAATTGTGCTGCGCCACGATGGTGATAACAATCCGGGACAAGACCGCGCAGCGGCGGACTTGCGGACCGGTTAGCATTGTAACACAAAAAAGGGGGTTGCGTCAAGAATAACTTTGCTTGATTGATGCGGCAAGCTTTGCTTGATTGGGGTTGTTTATAAACAGTGTTGAATTGAAGCGTTTTTTTGTTTGCCGGATCATCGGTTGAAAACCGTTTCACGGATCCGTCAGGCAGCTACCGTACTTCCGAATCGGGGAGGGGCGCGCGGGCTCAATACCCCCGCTGGCCGCTGAGGGATTCATCGTTAACGATCCATTCCGTGACGGGGATCACGCGGAAGTTGTCGTGGTCATCGCGGATGACCACTTCTTTAATGCCTGCGTTGATGACCATGCGCTTGCACATGGAGCAGCAGCAGGAGTTGGAAACGTAGCGCCCGTCCGGCTCAACGCCCGTGAGGTACAGGGTGGAGTCGATCATCTTATCGCGGGAGGCGCTGATGATGGCGTTGGCTTCGGCGTGGACGCTGCGGCACAGCTCATAGCGTTCCCCACGGGGGATGCCCAGCTCCGCCCGGATGCAGTAGCCCATATCGGAGCAGTTCTGCCGACCCCGGGGCGCGCCAACATAGCCGGTGGAGATCACCTCGTCGTTCTTGACGATGACCGCGCCGTAGCTGCGGCGCAGGCAGGTGGAGCGTTTGGATACCATCTCCGCCAGGTCGAGATAATAGTTGCGTTTGTCTCTGCGTTCCATAATCCGTCTCCTTCAAAAACGTCCGGCGACCGTTCGATTCTGATCATTCTTTTTTCAGTATAACATACCCGGCCTGGGAAAGCAATCGTTTTTTGCCGCCGCAGCGCGCCTTTTGAAATCCGCCTTTTTTGTTTTCCAAAGAAGTCAGCGTCACGACGGTTTCGAGAGGATGCGCCGCAAGCTCCGACGACCGATCCGATGAAAAAAGGCAGCGAAAAACGTCCGGCGGGCCATGCCGGACGAGACGGCGCGCCGACACCTCTATCCGTCAGGGAGCTTGTCTGACGTACCCGGTTTTTTCCACCAGCTCCTGCCCCTGGGGGCCGGTCATCCACTCCACAAAGGCGCGGACGGTTTCATCCGCGTCGGCGCGGATGACGGCGAAAAAAGAGGAGGCCTGCGGATAGGAGCCGTCGGCGATGTGCTCCGCCGTTGGCTCCACGCCGTTCAGCGGCAGCAGGCGGACGCCGCCGTTTCCCACCATCTCGTTGCAGTAAAACCGAAAGGAATATCCCAGGGCGTTCTTGAAGTTCTTATAGTCGGCGGTTTGTTCGATGATGCCGCCCATGCCGGCGACGATCCGCTCCGTGGGTGCCGGGGCAAGAGGCGTATCGCCCATGAGGCGCAGCAGCGCGCTCTGGCTGCCGCTGCCCTCCTCCCGTTGGAAAGCTTCGATTGGCCCGAAGCCCTTGACGCCCAGTTCTTCCCACCGGGTGAGCTTGCCGGAATAGATCTGTTTCACCTGTTCCACCGTCAGGCCCTGCAGCGGGTTTTTCGCGTTGACGAAGAAGACGAAGGCCTCCCGCCCGATGGGGGTATAGACCAGCTCCACGCCGGCGTTTTCCGCCGCCTTTTTCTGCTGCTCCGACGGGGCAGCCACGAAGATGATATCCGCCTCCCCCGTGACGATCCTTTTGTATGCGCCGGAGGTGGTGGTGCATTTCAGCACCCCGGGCAGGTCGTAATCGTCCACCGTATAAGAGAGAGGATCCTCCGATTCCAGCGCCTCCCTTGGATAGACGGCCTTGGCAAAGGCCGCGTAGACCGGGAACAGCGCGGTGGCGCCGTCCAGCACCGGCAGGTCTTCCGTCAGATGCAGGGTACTTTCCTCCGGCAGGGAGACGGTTCTGGTATCGGGCAGATAGGGGTCATACCAATACAGCACGTCGGCGGTCTCCACCTTGGGCACCGCGTCGTAATGGGACTGGTACAGCTGCATCCCGATCCCAGACCCCGCCAGCGCGATTGCCGCGACGATTGCGGTGCCCCGCTTCGCTTTGCGGGGCGCCTCCGAAAACACAGCCATGATCAGATACAACAGACCCGCCGATAAAAATACGACGGAAAAGACCTTCGGGAAACGCATTGCCGTCAGGTCGCCGGCCCAGATATCAACAACGACAGTCAGCATCAGCCACCCGAAGCACAGGCCCAGGAACAGAGCCGTTTTCCGCAGCCACGGTCGGCGCGTTCTTTTATAGATCAAATACAGGACGCCGAGCAGCACCGGCGCGGCGACGGCCATGGCCATCAGGATCAGCATAAGGATTCCCCCTTTTCAGGAACTTCGCGGCGCAGTTTTATCCTACTTCCTTTTCCAAAGAAAGACAAGGGTTGTTACGGTTTTGTCACCAGAGATGACAGAATCGTTACTGTAAGACAAACATTATTTTTTCGCATTGGCAAATCCCCGAAGATGAAATTCCATGACATCTTTTCGTGATAATCGACAGAATCGTGTTTTCTGTTCATTGCAACACGGTGTTGCATAATGTATAATACAAAATTAGAAACATGAAAAATGCGTCAGCGTGTAGCAAAACAGGAAAGGAAGGGCGGCGATGGAAGCGTTGGATACGGTGAACAGCGTGAGAACAGTCACCCGGCTGCTGCGGGAAGCGGCGGACGCCTACGGAGACCGCGCCGCCATCCGGTACGTGCGGGACGGGCAGGTGCGGGAGCACAGCTACCGGGACCTGTACCGGGATTCCCTGCGCCTGTGCGGGGCGATTCAGCAGCGATTTCCCGCCGGGACCCATATCGCCCTGATCGGAAAGACCACCTATCGTTATCTCACCGCCCTGAACGCCGTGATGATGAGCGGCTGCACCGCGGTGCCGCTGGCGGCCGACGCCCCGACGGAGGAGACCGTCCGTCTGCTGAAGGACGCGGACGCGGCCGTTATTTTTTATGACGACGCCTTGCGTGATGCGGAGAACGTGTTCCCGGCGTGCCCGCTGCTGCGGGACCGCTTCGACCTGAACGCCCCTCCTTCGGAGCCGCTGCCCCCGCCGGAGACGGTGACGCCCCGGGAAACGCCGGAGGGCTGCGCCGCCATCATCTACACCTCCGGCTCCACCGGCGTCCGCAAGGGGGCCATGCTGACAAGCTCGGCCATCGTCTCCAACGTCTATTTTAAGGAAATGACCTTCGAGGGCGGCCACGTGGCGCTGAACGTGCTGCCCATGCACCATATATTCAGCTTCTCCTGCGACTACCTCAAGAACCTGAAGGACGGCGTCACCGTTTGCCTCAACAGCCGTCTTTCCGCTTTGGGGGAGGAGCTGCTGCTCTTTGAGCCCACCGTGCTGCGGCTGGTGCCCGCCATCATCGACTCCCTGCTGCGGCGGGTCCGCATCCTGCGCAAGCGCGACCCCTCCCTGACGCCCCGGGCGGCGGCGGAACGGGTCTTCGGCAGGCGGCTGCGGAACATCATCGTTTCGGGCGCTTCGTACAGCGCCGCCAACGACGCGGAATTTCAGGAGATGGGGATCACCATCCGTCAGGGCTACGGCATGACGGAGACGGGACCCCGCATCGCGGTGCCGGACGGCGGCACCTGCGCCGCTTCCGGCGGGCGGATCATCAGCATCTGTCAGGTGCGGCTGCAGAACGGGGAAATTCAGGTCAAAAGCCCCTCGCTGATGACGGGCTATTATAAACGGGAAGAGGAAACGAAGCAGGCGTTCACGGAGGACGGCTGGTTCCGCACCGGGGACATCGGCAGGATCACGGAGGACAACGAGCTGTTCATCACCGGACGGCTGAAAAACGTGATCATCCTGCCCAACGGCGAAAACGTGTCGCCGGAGGAGATCGAGCTGCGCTACGCCGCCGAACCGCTGGTGAAGGAGATCGAGGTCTTCGAGCACAGGGGCCGCATCGAAGCGGAGATCGTGCCGGACAGAGATTACGCCGCCCGCATGGGGCTGGACGCGGAAGAGGCCGTCCGGGCGCTGGTAGAAGAGAAAAACGCGGCGGATATCGCCGCAAGGGAAATCGAGGAAATCACTTTCCGGGACCGACCGCTGGAAAAGACGGAGACCGGGAAATTAAAAAGGAGAAAGTGGACCCTATGATCGAAATCAGACTCCCGGACGGGAGCACGGCGCAGGCCTGGCCCCTCACCCAAGCCCAGCGCTTCATGTACTTCGTGTTCAACGGCTACGGCAAGAACCCCGCGGTGCTGAACATCGGCACAGGCTGCTACTGGCAGGGAACCTTTGACGCCGCGACGCTGAAGGAGGCGCTGGAGGAGGCCATCGCCCGGTGCGATTCCATCCGTCTGCGCTTTATGCCCGATAAACAGTTCGGTTTGGTGCAGTATCTGGCGGAGGACCCGCAGATCACCGTGGAGGAATATGACCACTCCGGCATGACGGAGGAGGAATCCTTCGCCATCCTCAAGGAGTGGACGAAGGAGGGCAGCGCCGATTTCTTCGGCAAGCCCCTGAACCTCGTGCGCATCATGCGGCTGCCCGGCGGCTACAACGGCTTTTACTGCAAATTCCACCATCTGGCCTTCGACGGCTACGCGGCGAAAATGTTTATGGCGGACGCCATGGCCATCTACGTCAGCAAGCGCACCGGCGCTCCCTACCCCAAGCCCATGAAGCCCTATCTGGAGGCCATGGCGCAGGAGCTGGCGTACCTCGATTCCGACCGGCGCAAGGAGGACCGCGCCTACTGGATGCAGCGCTTTTCCACCGACAGCGAGCCCATCTTCAACGACTACCTGCTGGACAACCGCCTCGTCAAAGCCAGAGAGGAGAGCGGCGACCCGGACCGCCGGTATATCCTGCTGTTCGAGGGCGAGCACCCGGAATCCCGCACCCTTCACTATGACGTTTCCGCCGAGGACACCGAAAAGGTGCTGCGGCTGTGCCGCGAAAAGGGCCTTTCCGTCCCCTGCGTGCTGATGCTGGGCCTGCGCACCGCCCTTTCCGCCTTCAACAACGATCAGGAGGACGTGTCCTTCAAGTTCATGATCAACCGCCGGGGCACGCTGCTGGAGAAGAAATCCGGCGGCAACCGCTGGCACTTCTACTCCCTGCGGACGATCATCCCCGGGGACGCTAGCTTCACCGACGCGGTGAAGGCCGTGGAGGCGGAGCAGGACGAGACCTTCCGCCACTGCGCCTTCGATACGCTGGAGATGTACCACATCAAGCACATGGCCATGCACATCGAGCATCTGGAGCAGACCTACGACTCCCTGACCTTCTCCTACCACGCGCCCCAGCCGGTGCCCTTTGAGAGCGAGGAGATCGCGAAGACCGCCAAGGGAATCTGGTACAACAACGACTATTCCGCCCAGAACCTGTACCTGACGGTCAAGCACCGCCTGAACGACAACGGCTTTGAGTTTATCTTCGAGTACCGCACCAGCGAAAACCCGCTGGAGGACCTGAAGATCTTCTACGATAAAATGATCACCGCCATCATGACCGGCGTTGAAAACCCCGACATGACCATGGCGGAGATCCTTGAAAAAATCAAGCTTTGAGGGATATTGTATGGAACATATCATCGAGACCATTCTGAACTACGTGGAACCCGACGGCGAGATCACCGGCGATTCCCTGCTCAAGCAGGACTGCGGCCTGACCTCCTTCGATACCGTCTCGCTGTACGGCGAGCTGGCGAGAGAGTACGGCGTGCCGGAGAATCTGCCCGCCCTGCGCCGCGCCAGGACGGTGAGGGACGTGTACGAGGCGCTGGAAGCGGCGAAGGCCAACGGGTAAACGCCATGCCGAGAGAGTATTTTACCGATTTCCCGGTCTGCGCCACCATCAAAGAGCTGATCCTCGACGGCTTTGACCGGGGCGGGGAGAAGCGGCAGTTCCTGTTCCGGGACGAAGACGGCGAGGAGCGGGAGAAGCGCTTCTGCGACGTGGCGGAGGACACCGCCGCGCTGGGGGCGTTCCTGCGAAGCCGGGGCTTCGGCGCGGGATCCAAGATCGCCATCCTCAGCGAAAACTGCTATTTCTGGAACGTGGTGTTCTACGCCATCCAGTGCAACGGCAGCGTGGCGGTGCCGCTGGAACCGGCGCTGCCCGCGGACGAGCTGGCCGCCCAGATGGCGAACTGCGGCTGCGACGCGGTGTTCTATTCCGCTGCTCAGGGCGAAAAGGTCGCCTACGCCAGGGCTTTGCCGGACTGCACGCTGGTCGGATGCTTTTCCATGGAAAACCCCGCGCTGCTGCTGGCCGCCGGAGAGGAGGCCCCGCCGGAAGCCAGACGGACCTGGTCCGCCGCGCCGGTGGCGCCGGAAAACCTCGCCTGCGTGGTCTACACCTCCGGCACCACGGGCAAGACCAAGGGCGTCATGCTCACCCATAAAAACATCTGTTCCAACGTCTATTCGCTGCTGCACGTGGCAACCGGCGGCCACGGCATCGGCTTTTTGCCCCTGAACCACACCTATTCCTGGGTCACGGGGCTGTTCGCCTCCCTCGTCAAGACCGAGTGGGGCTACATCTGCACCAGCCTGCGGCGCATCTATAAGGATATCAAGGAGTACCAGCCCACCCAGTTCGCCGCGGTGCCCATGGTGGTGGAGATGATCTACCAGAACATCATCCTCACCGCCAAGCGCAACGGCACCTACGACAAACTGATGCAGGGGATCAACACCAGCCGGAACTTCATGCTCAGCGGCTACGACGCCCGGCGGGAGATCTTTTCGGATATCCACGAAAAGCTGGGGGGCAAGCTGGAGTGCATCTTCTGCGGCGGCGCGTACCTGTCGCCGGAGATTGAGGAGTTCATGTTCGATATCGGCATCCAGATCCGCACCGGCTACGGTCTGACGGAGTGCTCGCCCATCGTGACCTGCGCCCGCCGCTACGAATACAAATTCGGCAGCGTGGGCCTGCCGCTGGAGTGCTGCGAGATCAAGATCCACGCGCCGGACGCTGATGGCGTGGGCGAGATCTACGTGAAGGGCGACAACGTGATGGCCGGTTATTACGGCGACCCGGAGGCCACCGCCGCGGCCTTTGACGGGGACTGGCTGAAGACCGGCGACTACGGCAAAATCGACGAGGAGGGCTATCTCTGGTTCTCCGGACGGAAAAAGAACCTCATCATCCTCTCCAACGGCAAGAACGTGTCCCCGGAGATCATCGAGGGCAAGCTGGTCTCCGCCATCCACTACGTGAAGG